>JAJACO010000013.1 GCA_022601475.1 Chlamydiales bacterium | reverse complement strand
TAAGAGGGATTATGTCTGGTTTGGTGATCTAGAAAATGCTGAAACAGTCATGTCCCAACTGCCTCATTGGTTTGAGGATTATAATGAAAAAGCCCCTCATAAGGCTTTGAAAATGCGCTCTCCAAGAGAGCACTTAAAGGAGCAAAAACTAGCCGGTTAGTGGTCCGATTTTATAGGGGCAACTCCACTGATCATTACGAGGTTGCCTTTGCTGACACAACAGGTTCGATTAATGGGGTGGCTTGGAATCAAGAGCGCTTTGCGTTGATTGAAGTGATAGGAGATGTACAACGTCAAGGATATGTTGTCTTACTGCGAGATCTCGAATCGGATAAAACGGTCCTTGTAGCTTCTGGACATCTCTCTGGTTGCAACCCCTTTTGCACACCTGCAAACAGTTCAGATTCAGCTAAAGGGGATCTGGCTCTTCAAGCGCTCATTGCGGTTTTGGATAGTAAGGAAGCGGATTTAAAGATCATTGCCATGGATTCAAATGTGACAGCAACCCATCCGCGGCTGGCTCTCCTAAAAGAGGCGGGGTACACGCTTGACTGTGAAAACTATCTAGAGGCGACCTGTACCAATCCTTGGCAGGTTCTCGATACACGCATCGATTGGATTACGATTCGGTCTAGCAATCAGAGTGCAAGCATTTCTAATATCCCGGTGTTAGGCGTCGGCTTGAATAGTCCTCAGACGAACATCAGTGACCACAAACCTGTTGCGGCTCGCATCACCCAATCTGATTAGTCTCTCTGTCTTTATGAAATCTTATTGTTTTTCTGCTATACCGAGAGGAGGAGTATACTAAGAATTAGAGGCCACATATGAGCTGTCCTGCCCCCCTAGAACGTGCCTTGTTTAAAGCCCAGGGATGCATTTATGATACCCAATCATTATCCAATGCACAGAAAGCGACACTTGTTACCACGATTGCGTTGACGACAATTACGCTTCTTACTCTTGCCCTCTTGGGGCACTTTAACGTGATCCATGGACTGAATTCGATTGCTCAACAGGGAATGTTTAGTGGAGCGGCCATTTTGTTTGCAGCGTCTCTTATTTTCCTTACTGCCTACCAATGTCGGAAGATGAAAAATCCTTTTCCTAATGGCCGCGAGGCGCATCTGGGTAGTTTTACCGATGGGACTAGTCCAGAAGTTAAAAAGATAAAGACGTATATCACTCATCTTCAGTTACGGGAGCGGCAGGCGCTAAACAGAGGTCAAGCAGCGGAATATTTATTTCGTTTTCTTGATGATCCGAATAAGCTTTTAATTGCGAACACATGTTTATTTGGTGGGCATACAGTTAACCTATTTCCACGTCTTCAAGAGTGCTCTTGTTGTAATTCAGGAAACTTTAATCGTTTTCACAACACCAGAAGACAAGATCTTGAAAGCAAAATGGTTTCAGATGTTGCTGAGCATTTTCCCGCAGAAACAACCAATCAAATAAGGTATTTAGGCTTTGGTGTAGGAGGGCTATTGCAAGACTACATTAACGTAGGTAAGCTCATGCGAGCTGGATATCGGCAAATTGATGTTGTTTTGGTTGATCCTGAGTTCCGTGGCGACGTAGATCAGTCTAAGCAAGAATCGAGGAATCAGTTTAGGTTTTTAGAACATGCAGCTCAAGAACTTGAAATTTCGTTAACTATCTCTTACCACTCATCTGTGAATGAGTTAGGAGGTGCTTTTCATATCATTTCTGCAATTGACTTTGATCATTTTATGAAAGCTGCGTTTTCTGATGCTGTTCAAGTACAAAATAGGCTGGTCGAAGGGGGGCGCTATTATCTTGCCTTTGACGTCCATGACTTAATTTTTAATCATGCTGGATTAGTTGAAAACCGCATGTATACAGAATTACCTAATGCGGCAAATGCCTTATTCGAATCGCTAAGAGCGACACAATATGCTTCTAGCCAAGTTCATGTTGTGCTTGTAGAAGATGAAGTGCATATCATGCAGTGGGTCTATTGTTTACGTGCTTTGACTCAAGAGCGAGATCTTGAAAAAATTGTCATCACTTTGCCAGTACCTCGCAAGAGGAATTATTTTGGAGCTCCTACTGAAGAGTTGGAGCCAGCGATGAATCAGGAAAGTTTAAATAACTTTTTCAAACTGCTAATGCCAACTATTGAAGTAGAGATTCGATTATTCCAGACATTTGAACAGTTGCAGGTGATTTCTCAACCCTCGGATGTCATTCTATGGCTATCCGGGCAGAATGTCCAAAGTCAAATTCAACCTCAAATTAAATGGATGAAAAGGAATCATCCTCAAGCAGTTCACTACTATGAGTGTGCTGCATATGAGGATGCGAATCCAGGGAAGTGTGTTTGGCGGGGAGCCTGGAGATGGTCTGCAAGATCATCAATCCAATTTTTTACGCCTGATGATCACGATGCTATTTCAGCAGTCATGTCCGAATAGCACCAGAATTTCCAAGAGCCTTGTGCGATAAAAAATAGTTAGGTAGCATTCCCGGAAAACGGGGTGAGTATCATGGGTCGCTATTGTTATTTCAGCAGGGTCTTGCCGGGTAAAACAGATGCTGTGTGTGCGCACTGGAAGAATAAGGCGCGGCCAACTCCCGAGATTGAGGCTGCAGAAGAGGCGTTTTGGGATCATCTTAAGATGACCTCTTTCAATAGCTGGTTGCAGCCCACAGCTGAAGGAGACTGCATTGTTCATTGCTTGGAAGGAGAATCTCTTCAACAGATTTTTCAAGGACTCAGAGAGCAAATTTCAGTCGGGAATCCCATTGCTCTCAAGCTGCACGCTTTTTATCTCGATGTCTTAGGAAAAGATTACAGACAACCTGAGGTAGAGCCTGCTTTAGAGAGCCTGTGTCATCTCTCCTTATCCTGTGCGTCTCCCATCCTCAAGCGGGGCTTTTTTTATCCTCTTTTGCCCCATATGGAGCAGGAGCATAGGCATTTTTGCAAAGAGGTGATGAATACACAACAAGCTCAATATAGAGCATGGATGAAAGACTTAGGGCTTGTTCATCTATCAACGTGGTTACAAAGCACTCCTGAGGGAAACTTTCTCATCGCTTACACAGAAAAAGAGACTTCCGCTGCTCTACATGGAGAAAGCTCACAAGAGGTCATAGCCACGCTCCTGCGTCAAGCAGACTGGCCGCAAGATGAGCTGTACCTTGAGGTGGAACAGCTGGCATAGCTTTACGAGAAGATCTCCTCTCTTTTTTCCATTAAACGACTTCCATCGTAAAACAGCTGGATTTTAACGATCTCTCCATCACGGAAACTCAACAGTGAAGCTCCTGGAAAATCTTGGGCCACTTCTGGGATGTCTGTATCGTACACAACCATTGCCTGACCTTCATTGCCAAATTTGGCACGTATTTTGAGCGATCGAAACGCCTCTATAAAGTGACGCGTTGCTTTGATCACTGCCTCTCTCCCCTTCAACGTAGCCAGTGGGCTGCAAAACTCTACATCTGGGTGTAAATAGGCCTCGAGTCCTGCTGCATTTTTTTGTCCAACTAACGTATAGTACTCTTCAGCGAGCGTAATAGAATTTTTTGTCATGTGATGCTCCTTGGTTGCTGGTCATGATAAAATACATTATAGTAAACTATATTAAATATAGCAAGATGTATTGAAATATGAGTGAAAAAAGGTCCTACAAATCTGAAAACAGAGAGGCGCAAGCGGTTCAAACTAGATCTAATATTTTGAAGGCGGCCAAAAAGCTCTTTCAGACCGAAGGATTTGATTGCGTCACCATTAGTAGGTTAGCTCAAGCTGCTGAGGTTTCCATGCCCACGATTTATGCTCTATTTAAATCGAAGCGTGGAGTGCTACAAGCTGTAATCGACTCGGCGCTCCCTGCTGAGGAGTTTGAGGCACTTGTGGAGAGTTCAATGCAAGAAGGCTCACCTGAGAAGCGACTGAGCTTCACAGCTAAGCTAGCACGCCGTCTCTACGATGCGGAAAGAGAGTGGATGGATATTTTGCGTGGCGCTTCTATGGTGGCACCGGAGCTTAAGGCTCTTGAACAAGAGAGAGAAGAGCGTAGATATGAGAGACAAGGAGAGTATGTCAGAAAGATGGTGAAAGAAAAGGTTTTGGCAAAGGGGCTCTCTCTTGACAAAGCGCGCGCGATTTTATGGGCTCTCACCGGTCGTGACATGTATCGCTTGCTTGTTGTCGACAGGGGATGGACATCTGCTGCGTATGAAAAGTGGTTGGCGCAGCTTTTAGTTAGCTCACTTTTGGAGACGGGTAGAGGTAAAGTCTAGAAAAAAATTTTGAAAGAGAGGTAGAATGATGTTCTTATTTTCTAAAAGTAAGGGAAGAACATGTCACGGGCTACCCTCGAACAGACTCAAACAGTTCTCTCAAGTGAATATAAGACCTTTCTTAAGAATATTAAAGATAGAATCTTAGCCTCCCAAATAAAAGCCGCGGTTGCGGTCAATCGTGAGCTCATCGCGCTTTATTGGGAGATTGGCTCCGCTGTAGGTAAAAAGCGAGAGGTATCTGGCTGGGGTACAAAGGTAGTTGAAAAACTAGCACAAGACCTCAAATCTTCATTCCCTCAAATGAAAGGCTTTTCGCTAACGAATGTTAAATACATGATGCAATTTGCCCAGGAATATCCCGACTTCAAAATTAGCCAACAGCTTGTTGGCCAAATTCCATGGGGTCATAACATACTGATTATTCAGAAAATAAGTTCTTTAGATGAGAGGCTTTGGTATGTAAAGAAAACGATAGAACATGGATGGAGCCGTAGTGTCTTGGATTCGTGGATTTCATCCAAACTCTACTCTAGGCAGGGGCAATCGGTCACCAATTTTTCAAAGACTCTACCTACCCCTCTATCAGATTTAGCCAATCAGACCTTGAAAGATCCTTACTGTTTTGATTTTCTCACACTGAGAAATGAGCATGATGAGCGTGAGCTTGAAACCGGACTGCTCGATCATATTCAGAAATTTTTACTGGAGCTGGGTGCGGGTTTTTCATTTGTGGGACGGCAAGTTCATCTTGAGGTGGGAGAGCAGGATTTTTACTTGGATCTGCTGTTTTATCATTACAACCTACGTTGCTTTGTTGTTGTTGAGCTAAAAGCGACAGACTTTAAGCCTGAGTTCGCGGGTAAGATGAACTTTTACTTATCTGCTGTTGATGATCTGATTAAGCATTCAGATGATAGACCCACGATTGGTTTGCTGCTTTGCAAGGGAAAAAATAAGTTTGTGGCCGAATATGCGCTTCGAGACATCAATAAGCCTATCGGGATTTCTCAATATGAGACAGCCATTTTGGAGTCTTTGCCTGACGAGCTGAAAGGAGCGTTACCTAGCATTGAGGAGATTGAGCAAGAGCTACAAGAAGGACAGTAAGATCGCTTCAAGGCGCGCCCAGCTTTGTTGGCAGCTTGGTGCTTAATGTTTGTGTAGAAAATCTTTAAAATCAATAAGTTCAGAAAAGAACTCGCTTTCCAATACAGATTTATCCACGCCATTTGCATGAATCAAGACAGGCCTTATAGAAATGTTTTTGGGAAGTGCTAAACGATGCATTTTTTGTTTTACTTCATCAATGATACTTCGTGTAACTTCTTGACCACTGAATTTGATTTCACACAAGTAACACGTTCCAAATTTTGTTTGGATCATATAGTCAATTTGACATCCTTGTCGACCACTTGCTTTACGTTGAAAAAATGGATTGTCATTTACAATTTCAGACGGATCGATCCCAAGAATTTTTTGAACCGTTTTTCGGTTACTGAGCACGAGGTTTTCAAATTGCAATCCCATTGCTGACTGCCATTGCGGGAGTAGTTTTAATCCCTGTTTTTCAATTTTCTTTTTGTTTGATTCGATATATTTGAGATAGAATCTTAAATAGTTGTCTTTTAGCCTGTAATGGCTTAGTTTTGAGTCTAAACCTGTTTTGAGGTGCCAAGTGAAATCACGAGAAACAAATCCAGCTGTAACAAGATCTTCCATGTAGTGAGAAACATGACTGTTTTTTTCGACTTTCAAAGCCGTGTAGATATCTTTGAGCTCACAAGGCCCATTAGCCAGTCTTTCGACGATGGTTTTATATATGGTACTTCTACTTGAGAACAAATCAGAAAAAATTCTTTCAAACTCACTAAAGAGAAAGCCTTCTTTTTGAAAACACAATCTTTGAATATTGTTCTCGGCACTCTGACTCGGTAAAATTTCTTCAAGATATCTAGGAACACCCCCGATTACGGAAAGAATTTTGAGTTTGTCAAAAGCCGAGACTTTGCTTTGTTCAGCATTCCAAAACTCGTTGCATTCATACAAAGGAAGCTCTTCTAAAGTGATGTCAAGAGAGATTCTGCCCATAAATCCGGTACTGCTAAGGATGTTTTCTTCAATCCAACTTGAAATCGATCCACATAGGATAAGAACTAATTGAGGATTGTTCTTAAAGTAGAGGTCCCAGGCGGTTTTGAGCTTTCCAAGAAACGTTGGATCTTTTGAACCCATCCAGCTAATTTCATCTAACACAAGAACAATTTTTCCTTTTTGAGTCTGTTGAGAAAGGTGCCAAAATAGATCGCCCCAGTCATCGGCTCTAGGAGGAGGTACTTTCAACTCTCGCTGTATTTGACGTGCAAACTCTTCTCTTTGATCAGCAGCTGAAACCCCACGCGTTGTCGGAAGGCCTGAGAAGACGTAATGGGGTGTTTTTTGAGCAAATTCTTGGGCAAGACGACTCTTTCCAATGCGGCGTCTTCCTCGAATAACCACAAGACTAGCCGATTTCTTTTTAAAGAGCTCTCCGAGCATGTGAAGCTCTCTCTTTCGTCCTACAAATGAATACCGCATTTTTTTGCCCTATTTGGTGACAGATTTATTCTAGTATTTTAACGTCACTAAATCAAGAAAAGATGATTTAGTGATTGATTTTTCTGATCATTTCTACGTCACCAAATCAATAAAAGATGATTTGGCGATCAATTTGTGTTCACTTGCATTCTCCTAAACAGACCATGGCTTCGCCTAAAATGCTGGCAGTAAATCTTCGGAAAGTTACCATCTTTTAGATTAAATCCGAGGAGAGTCTGGTGAGAGAGTGGATAATGAGAGCGCTCCCATTACATATTCTCCTCTGGATTTGACATAGAACCTAACGATTGGTTAGGATTTATACATGAAAGCAAATGGGATGGAACAGCAACTCTACCAGATAGCTAGTCTTCAGCAAGGCTACTTTACTGCTCGCCAGGCTAAGGAGGTTGGGCATGCGGATAGCCGTTTCCCTTATCATGTAAGAAAGGGACGGTGGATTCGAGAAGACTGGCTAACTACCCAACGGGAGATCGGCCTGATCTGGTCTATTGGAGTCTGTGGTCCTGCAATCGTTCGGGCGAGGTGCAGGGGATCTTTTCGCATCAAACCGCTCTGGCTATTCACGACCTGAGTGATGTCATGCCTGCTTCCTATTATCTGACGGTTCCCAAGGGCTTTCGAAGGTACCATAAGCCTCCAGAAAGTCTGATTCTTCACTTTGCCGATATTCGAGCAGAGGAAGTATGGGAGCTTGAGGAATACAGGGTAACAACTCCTGAAAGGACGATTCACGATGTTTTGCTGGATGAGAGCATTTCTGATGAGGTGGCTATCCAGGCTATATCGGATGGACTTCAGAATGGGGTGATCTCCTCCAATTTGCTTTCACGGCTTGTTGGTGAACTAGAGTCGGACCGGGTAAAACGAATAGTGAATGCGGTAGCGTAGTGATGAATAAGACATTTTCCTCCCCAGCAAGCTTTCGACAAAGTTTGGAGAGTCGATTAAAGGCGATTGCCAAGGAAACAGGCATCGACCTTCAAAGGGTTCGTAGAAAGGTAGCATTCGAACGCTTCTTGGCACGCCTGTTTTCTGTGCGGCCATATCCTTGGGTGCTCAAGGGCGGGTATGCCCTGGAGGTTCGATTTGAGGTAGCTCGCGCTACGAAGGACTTGGATTTGGGAACGCAACTGGAAATAGCTGGTACTGTTGAGGAGCAACGGACGATTCTTCTGGAGAAATTGCAAGAACGTGCAATGCTGGAAGCTAAAGATCATTTGTGCCGTCGGGTAGGCCAAGTTAGTTAAGGGCCGGTTAGATTCTCGTTCAGTGACTTTTGTGTTGTATATTGTTATTGTTCAATAGTCCCATACTGACAGTAAATCTTCGAAAAGTTACTATCTTTCAGATTAAATCCGAGGAGAGTACTGATGAGAGAGTGGGCAATGAGAATATGTATTTTGTTGGTAGTGGCGATCCCTACCCAGGCCTTTTGCAAAACGACAGAAGAAGCTTATATTGTTATTGTTCTGCTTGAAGCAAAAATGGGGAAGGAAGCGGAGCTAAAAAGAGCCCTGTTGCAGGTGGCCGAGAAGAGCCGCGCTGAAAAAAGCTGTCTTGGCTATTGTCTGTATCAAGATGCGAGCAACCCAGCAAAATTTGGACTCTATGAAAAATGGAAAAGCCAGGAGTTGCATCAAGAGCAATTCAATAAGCCTTATATTCAGGAATTTGCCAAGCAGGCTGAGTTTCTTTTGGCTAAGCCTTACCAAGGTCTTTTTGGCGTAGAAATCAATTAATAGAACCAGCGTACATATGCAAGTCGTCTTTTTGTGCTATGAGGGCATGACAGCTCTTGATGCTGTTTTTCTTGCTTCGGAGGAGTCCGCATGGATGGCAGGTCAAGTGATGACAGTTGACGGTGGACAATCCCTCTCTTTTTATAAATGGACGACACGTTCTGATTGAACGGGTTGTAGCAGGGCCATCACTTTGTCGGTTAAGGTTCTAGTTTAGAATCCAAGCTTTAGAGAAATTCTTGTGAAATTCCGTTGATTCTGATTTACTCATGACCATTTCAAGCGATTCTGGAGCCGTTTTTTAATGTCCGAAGAAAATCCTACTCAAAGCCAAATTATACTTTATCAAACAGAGGATGGCAGACAGCGCATTGAAGTACGACTTCAAAATGGATCTGTGTGGTTGACTCAAAAACTCTTAGCCGAACTCTTTGCCGTAGGAGTTAACACTATCAATTATCATATTCGAGAGATTTATAAGAATAGAGAGCTTCTTCCTGAGGCAACTATTCGAAAGTATCGAATAGTTCAAAAAGAAGGAGATCGTCAGGTTCTTCGTAAAGTAGACTTTTACGATCTTAAAATGATTTTAGCCATAGGCTATCGTGTCCGTTCACATAGAGGTGTTCAATTTCGACAGTGGGCAACAGAACGTCTTAAAGAGTATGTTATCAAGGGCTTTGCTCTTGATGATGAGCGTTTAAGCAAGCCAGGCGGGATAGATTATTTTGACGAGCTACTCGATCGCATCCGTGCTATCCGATCATCAGAAAAGCGATTTTATCAAAAAATCAGGGACATTTACACACTGAGTGTGGATTACGATTCAAAGCACTCGATGACACAAGAATTTTTCAAGACAGTACAAAACAAGCTTCTTTATGCCGTTACAGGATTCACAGCTGCTGAGATCATTCACAAGCGTGCAGATGCTTCTAAACCGAATATGGGACTAAAAACCTGGGGTGGAGCAGATCGAAAAAGAAAGGTTTCCAAACAAGATATTGACATAGCCAAAAACTATTTGGATCATGATGAAATCAAGGATTTAGATTTACTAGTGAGTCAATATCTGGACTTCGCTGAGCGCCAGACCCGACAGCGCAAGGTTATGTATATGGCTGATTGGAAAACAAAATTAGATGCTTTCTTACAACTCAATGACGAAAAAATTTTGACTCATGCAGGGAACATATCTGCCGAATTGGCTAAAGAAAAAGCCTTATCTGAGTATGTAAAGCTGGAAGATTTTCGAAATATTGAAGAGCTTAGGAACTCAAATGAAGAATTACGAGAAGCTGTTGAAAAGTTTATAGCAAACCAGGAATCGCCTAAGGAAGTATAGGGCTTCAGTCTCGTGTTTCTGTATTTCCTCGCAATCATGCTGTTCTTTTAGGGCAATTAGTAAATTCAGTTTCAATGACATAAACTCCTCCTATCTTTCTTTGACGGAGATTTTACTCGTTCTTATTTGGCTGCCAGTGATCAACCTAGAACTTCGCGGGCTGCACAACTCGCTTTGAGGGTATAAAGTGTGGGGCAAGCCAGACTTGAACTGGCGACCTACGGGTTATGAGGGCGGCGGACCGCCTTATCATCCATCACATACCAGCCGCTATGCGCAACAAGATAAACACTTTCAGTTAAAAATGGTAATCATTTTTACTGAATTTTATCGACTGGATATGCGCACAAGTGTACCGCACTTGTTTTTCTGTTAAATATTCTCCGATATATGAGTCAGAGTTTGAAACGGGTGTGTTGCGTAACCTCTTCAGAGAGGCGAGCCGTTGCGTAGCTTCGGCGAGCCCCCCTGGTCGTGAGGACACGCGTTAGCGTGGCCAAGCGATCAGGAGCTTCTTTCTTGATAGTAAGTATTTTATTGAGAAAAAGAAAAGCACGGGTTTATCCTAAACGGTCACTACACCAAAGGAAAACCCATGCATCACAAACGTGACTGGAGTAATTATAACAGAACTCTTGTAAAT
>JAJACO010000129.1 GCA_022601475.1 Chlamydiales bacterium | reverse complement strand
ACTTTGTCGAACAAGGCTTGAGATTAAAAAATCATTTGATTCTGCCAAGTCTTGAGATTAGACAATCATTTTATCCTGCCTATCTTGCCCACCCTGTTAACCTAATCTTCGGGTTGATAAACATCTTGAGATGTTCAATGATCTCAAAGTATGTTCTCGGCGCGATTCGAACGCGCGACCTGTTGCTTAGGAGGCAACCGCTCTATCCTGCTGAGCTACGAGAACATGATAGGTTCATTCAATGCAGTGTATTCCATCGCCCACTAAATAGTAAGGATTTTCTAGACGCTCAGCTCATCAGCTGCTATACTAAACAAGAGTTGAACTAGAGGAGGAGCAGTCTTATGACACAAGCAGATATCGGATTGATCGGATTAGCCGTAATGGGGCAAAATCTCGTACTGAATATGAATGACCACGGCTATACAGTCGCAGTTTTTAACCGCACCGTTTCCAAAGTGGATGATTTTATGAAAGGGCCCGCCAAGGGCACCAACGTCATTCCATGCAAAACACTGAATGAATTTGTCCAAAAACTTAAGCGGCCTCGCCGTGTCATGTTGATGGTGAAGGCGGGTGATCCTGTTGACGAATTTATTCAGCACCTTGAGCCTTTATTGGAAAAAGGAGATATTATCATCGATGGTGGCAATAGCCACTTCCCCGATACCACAAGACGGTGTCAAGAGCTTAAAAGTAAAGGAATCTATTTTATTGGAACAGGTATTTCCGGTGGGGAGGAAGGAGCGCGCCACGGTCCCTCCATCATGCCAGGAGGGCACCCGGAAGCGTGGCCTCACGTTAAAAAGATTTTCCAAGACATTGCTGCCAAAGTAGAAAACGGCGATCCCTGTTGCGATTGGGTGGGCAATGAGGGCGCTGGCCACTACGTCAAAATGGTGCATAATGGCATCGAATACGGGGATATTCAGCTTATTTGTGAAGCGTACTCTTTACTCAAAGATGTTTTGGGTCTACCCCCAGAGCGCATTGCAGATATTTTTGATGAGTGGAACAAAAAAGAACTCAATAGCTACCTGATTGAGATTACAAGTCAAATTTTTAGAACAATGGATTCAGATGGGACATTGTTGTTAGATAAGATTTTAGACGTTGCAGGGCAAAAAGGGACCGGTAAATGGACCGCGATCAATTCCGTGGAAATGGGTCTTCCTGTGAGCTTAATCACAGAGGCTGTTTTTTCAAGATGCCTTTCAGCACTCAAAGATGAGCGGGTAGAGGCGAGTCATAAACTCTCTGGTCCAAGCCCAAGTTTTAAGGGAGATCCACAAGCTTTTATTGATGATGTTTTCCATGCGCTCTATGCTTCCAAGATGATCAGTTATGCTCAAGGGTATATGTTGATGCGTGATGCCTCTCGCGATTATGATTGGCATTTAAACTACGGAGGCATTGCTCTTATGTGGCGTGGTGGATGTATTATTCGTAGTATTTTCTTGAGTAAGATTAAACAGGCGTACGATAAAGACCCAAGTCTATTTAATCTTCTGCTGGATGATTTTTTCAAAGGAGAAATTGATAAGTGTCAAAAAGGATGGCGCAATGTGATTGCTGCTGGGGCTCAAAATGGGATTCCAACCCCTTGCTTTAGCACAGCGCTCTCATTTTATGATGGGTATCGCTCGGGGAGATTACCTGCTAACTTGCTGCAGGCGATTCGCGATTACTTCGGAGCGCACACCTATGAGCGTATCGACAAGCCAAGAGGTGAGTTTTTTCATACCAATTGGACAGGAACAGGAGGCAATGTGAGCGCCTCATCGTATTCGATCTAACGCTTTTGCTTGTACAATGCCCCCCTGATCCAGTATCCTAGGGGGGCATGTCATATAATCCTAAAAATATTCGAAACTTCTCTATTATTGCCCATATCGACCATGGGAAATCGACGATTGCTGATCGTTTACTAGAACTGACCCACACTATTGAACAGCGAGATATGCAAGAGCAATTACTCGACTCAATGGATCTCGAAAGAGAGCGGGGCATCACCATTAAGGCGCATCCTGTCACGATGTTGTATAAGGCAGAAGATGGAGAAATCTATCAACTCAACCTCATCGACACTCCAGGACACGTGGATTTTACATACGAGGTCTCTCGCTCTCTTTCTGCCTGTGAAGGAGCTCTACTTGTTGTTGATGCGGCACAAGGAGTTCAGGCTCAGAGTTTAGCTAATGTTTATCTCGCCTTAGAAAGAAACCTTGAAATTTTGCCCGTTCTCAATAAGGTAGATCTTCCTGCAGCAGATGTAGAAGAGGTGAAGCGGCAAATTGAAGAATTTATTGGCCTTGATGCTCAAGATGCTGTTGCAGCTTCTGCAAAGACAGGGGTAGGCATTAAAGAGATTTTAAAACAAATTATAGCAAAGGTGCCACCTCCCGCGCCTCCACCAGATGATTTATTACGCGCTCTTGTCTTTGATTCACACTACGATGCTTATCGAGGAGTGATGGTTTATATACGAGTGATCAGTGGAGAGGTGACAAAAGGGACGCCCATTCGTTGCTTAGCCACTAATAAAATTTTTGAAATTATAGAAGTGGGAACCTTTAGGCCAAAGGCGCACAAATCAGAAGCGCTTCGTCCTGGAGAGGTGGGATATTTCATTGCCAACATTAAAAATGTGAAAGACATCAAAATTGGAGATACAATCACCCATCAAAAACAAGGAATGAAAGACCCCTTGCCTGGATTTAAAGAAATTCGCCCAGTTGTTTTTGCGGGGATTTATCCTATTGATTCTTCTGATTTTGAAGCCTTACGCGATGCGCTTTCAAAACTCCAGCTCAATGATTCAGCTCTCTTTATTGAGCAGGAGAGCAGTACTGCATTGGGTTTTGGATTTCGGTGCGGCTTTTTGGGTCTTTTGCACTTAGAGATTGTTTTTGAGAGGATCATCCGCGAATTTGATGTAGATGTGATTACAACAGCGCCGAGCGTTGTATACAAAGTCGTTCTCAATGATCGATCAGCCCTTGATATTGATAATCCTGCACATTTCCCCGATCCCTCCATCATAGCACGAATAGAAGAGCCTTGGGTTGTCGCTCACATCATGATTCCAGCAGATTATCTTGGAGCTGTGATGAATTTGGGAATGGAAAAAAGAGGAGAGTGTAAACAAACAGAGACGCTGGATGCTCAAAGACTTGTCCTCACCTATCACTTTCCGCTCAATGAGATTATTACTGATTTTAATGATAAGCTTAAATCGGTGACTAAGGGATACGGCTCTTTTGACTATGAATTTGATCACTATGAGAAAGGGGATATCATTAAACTCGAAATTAGAGTGAATGAAGAACCTGTCGACGCCTTTTCCTGCTTGGTACACCGTACCAAGGCGCAATCAAAGGGTAAAGCGATCTGCAAAAAACTTCTCGAGGTGATTCCCCAGCAGCTTTTCAAAGTGCCTATTCAGGCGGCGATTGGAGGTAAGATCATTGCCCGCGAGACAATTAGTGCTCTTTCTAAAAATGTGACTGCCAAATGCTATGGTGGTGATATTACTCGGAAGCGGAAGCTTTGGGAGAAGCAGAAGAAGGGTAAAAAGCGGATGAAAGAAATTGGAAAGGTGACGATTCCACAGAGTGCTTTTATGGAAGTGCTCAAAGCAGAATGAGACCGTTGAACACGCATCTTTTTTAGAACCTTTTTGCCCCATTTGAGAGATCTCTTGCGTAGCTGTCAATGTGCTATCTTCGCTCGAGATCCTCCAACTCCAGCCACTAAAGTGACCTAGGTAGTAGTGTAACATTAGTTATTTAAAATTTATTTGATATAGTTGCAAGAAAAGCAATAAATCGTATTTTTAAACTTATTTTGTATTGTTTTAATTTATATATTATGTAATAATAAGTAATCTT
>JAJACO010000128.1 GCA_022601475.1 Chlamydiales bacterium | reverse complement strand
TGAAAAAGGGGACAGCTTAATCTAAAAAAATTAAGATAGTATAAAACTCGTCAAAAAAAATGCTTACGCCTTGAGTTTAGGCACAATGTGCTTCTTTTTCAAAGAAAAATCCTGTCTCTCTAAAAGAGAGATATTCTTCTTGGGTGACAATTAAGTGATCCTTGATCGGGATCATTACAGAGTGGCTCGCTGTAACAAGCTGACGTGTTAGATGGTAATCTTCCGAAGAGGGCGTGGGATCACCGCTTGGATGGTTATGCACTAAAATAATAGAAGCTGCTAAATGCACAATAGCTGGATGAAAAACTTCTCTTGGATGCACAAGTGTTTGAGTGAGCGTGCCCACAGCAATTTCCTCAAAGCGATAGGCAGCTCCTCTTGCATCCATTAAAATAACTCCAAACACTTCCTTTTTGCGATGCACTAAAAAATCTCTCACCCATAAATACGCCTTCATAGGAGATGTGACAGGCTCTCTTAAAGGTCTCTTTTCTTGATAAGCTCGAAAAGCTAAACTTAAAGCTGCTTTGAGCTGAATTGCTTTTGCCTGGCCCAATCCCTTCACCCTACAAAGCTCTTCAATGCTTGCTTCTACAAGATTATTTAAGGAACCAAAACTTGAGATTAGCTCACTTGCAAGGGCAAGCACTGATTTTCCCTTTGTTCCAGATCCAAGAATAATGGCAATTAACTCGGCGCTTGAGAGCGCCTCTGCTCCTTGATTCATGAGTCGCTCGCGCGGCCGATCACTCGGTGGTAACGTTTTCAGATTCATCTTCTTTGTACCTATCAAAGCGGTGCGCTAGTGCTAACGGCACCTCGGCCTGGATCAACACATCGTTACCTTCGTATTCTTCATGCAAAACCTTTCCCTCTCTTCTAAGAATCGCTACAAGCTCGTATTCATTTTGAGGGATTGTGAGTCTTAAGACTTGCCTTAACTCTTTTAGTTCTTGAATAATACGGTCTACAAGATCGTCAAATCCTATTTGCTCTGTTGCCGAAATCACAACCGTCTTAGGGTATTTAATACGGAGTCGATCAATCATCGCTCTATCTGCACAAAGATCTACCTTATTGAGTACCGTGATCAAGGTACTTTTTACTACACCTAGCTCTTTGAGAAGATGATAGGTGGTATCAGCCTGCTCTTCGGCCAAAGGGTGTGACACATCGACAAGATGAATCAATACATCATCGTGTAAGGCTGCCTCTAAAGTACTACGGAATGCAGCAATAAGAGAATGCGGAAGCTTACGGATAAATCCCACAGTATCTGTCAGTAAAATCTCTTGATTATTGGGGAGAGTAAAGCGACGTGTTGTAGGGTCGAGTGTTGCAAACAGTTTATCCTCTACCAAGACTTCAGCTTGTGTCAGAGCATTTAGGAGCGTGGATTTACCCGCATTCGTGTAACCAATAATTGCAAAGGTGGGGACACCTGAGCGTCTGCGCGAGGCGCTTTGAATCTCTCGATACCGTTTCACCTCTTTAAGTTCACTAGATAGCTTTTCCACTTTTTTCTTGAGCAAGCGCTTATCAATTTCAATTTGTTTTTCTCCCTCTCCCTTCAGGTAGCCGCCACTCGCTCTTTGTCTAGAAAAGTGACTCCATAAACGCTTGAGGCGAGGAAATTCATACTGCGTTTTAGCAAGCTCAATCTGCAAACGCGCCTCCTTTGTTTGTGCGCGGCTAGCAAAAATCTCCAAAATCAATTCGGTGCGGTCCATCACAGCTACTTTTAAAAGCTTTTCTAAATTACGCTGCTGAGCAGGAGAAATTTCCTCATCAATAATCACAAGATTGACTTTTGTCTCCTCTACCGCATCAAAAATTTGCTCAAGCTTCCCTTTCTGCAAAAAAGTCGAAGCCTCAATTTTACGAATGGGGCACGCAAATTTCATAAGAGTTGTCACCCCAAAAGTGTCGGCTAAAGCCTCTAGCTCCTCGAGGTGTTCTGTGCATTGTTGCTTTCTGCTCGCTCCAGAATACACCCCCACGAGAAGAGCACTCGGCTCCTCTCCCTCAGCTAAATCAAGCCCTTTTTTTTCTATAAATTCAACCATTGTCAATATCCAATAAAAGTCCGTCATAGGCTAGCTCAAACCCAGTCGGTAAGTTTTGATTCGTGCTAATATGTTCTAGTTCATGGCCCATATGCGTAAAATATGTTTTTTTAGCACCCACTTTTTGGGCAAATTCAATCGCTTCTTCAATATTCAAATGCATTAAGGAGAGTTCATGGCGCAAAGCGCTTAAAACAAGCGTTTTTACTCCGGATAAATCCTCAAAAATACTCTCCGGATAAACGCGTATATCCGAGATATAGGCAAAAGAACCAAAGCGATAACCTGTAACAGGCATACCCGCTTGTTCAAAACAGGTATAACGAATAGGGATGTCTAAAAATTGAGTTTCTCCCCGTTCACTTTCAAGAACTTGAAATTCCAATTGCGCCGTGAGAGAAACACCCCAGCTTTTAGCTCGAAATAAATAGTCATACCGTTTTTTAAGGTCGGCTAAAGTGGGTTTGGGGATCACAACAGCCAGCGGCTTTCTGTCAATTAAGTAGTAAGAGCGCAACTCATCAAGCCCAGCCACATGGTCAAAGTGTGAGTGCGTGAGTAACACTCCATCGAGATGATCGATCCCATAGCGTAAGGCTTGGGTGCGAAAATCGGGTCCTGTATCGATAAGAAGTTTTTTTCCATCGATTGTGAGCAAACCAGAGGGGCGTAGTCTTTTATTTTTAGGTTCAAGAGAAGAGCATACAGAGCAGTGACACCCTACCATGGGAATTCCTGCCGATCCTCCTGTACCTAGAAATAGAAATGAATTTGGCATAGCTTAGCTTGGCGGCGGAGCAAATAGCTCGATTACTTTTTTATAGATCCCACGCGAGCGAAAATAGATCCACTCTTCCTTCCCTCTGTCCAAATCCCCTCTAGAATGAAGTCGAAGACGAAAAAGGTCTCCCCCATCGATAAATTCCACCTGCTGAAAAATCATCGTCCCTTGAGAAGGGCCTTCATTATCACGCGCTTGAGCTAAGATTGTCAAGGTCGAAGGAATAATTAAATCAAACTGATTAACCATCTCATCTGTAACTTTGGGTAGGCTACGTAAAGAAGAGACCTGCTTATAAAAAGCGGCGTAACTTTGCGGGCTCACAGCAAAGCGACCCCAATCTTTCCCTTGCATATCCGCCCGAACAAATTCGATCTTGTTAAATACAAAACGGGCTTGCTTTCCTGTTTGAGAGTCATAGTCGCTAAAAGAAACCCGCTCAAGAGTCTCGGGAGAGACTAAAATATTACTTAGTATATAAGTGCCAGAAGATCCTAGATAATAAATAAAACCTACAACAACCACAAATGCTATAAAAATAGCACTCGATAGCATCAGAATTAAGTTACGGACCTCGTTTCGTTCTTTTTTCATGTCGTGAATTCGCTTTCAATGATATTCTACACAATTTAAGAGCTTAGATACATCAAAAAAGTTTTCGAGTATGCGTGTTGCTATTTTAGGAGCGGGGTTTGCAGGGTTGTCTGTCAGTTGGTTTCTTCTCCATTATACCAGTGGGACCATAAAAATTGATCTCTATGATCCGCTCCCCATCGGCAGTGGTGTTTCGGGTCTCTCTTCGGGACTTTTACATCCTTATGTGGGAAAAAAAGCAAAACGTTCATGGGCTGCTACACGCTGCATGAATGAAACACACCGTCTTTTAACCGAGGCAAGCCAAGCTTTAAATCACCCCCTTATTTTGTCTAAAGGAATTTTACGTCCTGCACTCTCTTCGCAACAAATCAAAGATTTCCAAATAGTTGCCAAAGAAAATTCCGATACAGAGTGGTGGGATGCTCAAACATGCCTCACAAAAATCCCCGGATTGCACATTCCCGCTGAAGGAGGAGGACTTTTTATTCGAGATGGATTGACAGTGGACACACAAAAATATTTAGAAGGACTTTGGCGTGCATGCGCTCTTTTGGGAACGCAGCATTATCAAACAATGCAAGTTCCTGCGGAAAAATTAATGGCCTACGATCGCATCTTAGTTGCCTTGGGTCCCTCGACCAAAAATTTTCCCAACCTACAAGATCTTCCGATCACACCGGTTAAAGGGCAGATATTAGAACTCAAATGGCCCTCAAATCTCCAACCTCCCCCCCACAGCTTAATCTCACAAAAGTACTTGGTAATGGATCGAGAGCAAAAAAAGTGCTTTGTAGGTGCCACCTACGAACATGATTTTACAAGCCCAGAACCGGATGAATCCATTGCGCGAGCGCAAATTTTGCCCAAAATTTACGAGTATTACCCCGCTCTTCAAGGAGCCGAAATTCTTGGGTGCTATGCAGGATTTAGAGCAAAACCCAAAACAAACCTCCCCCTTGTGGGAATGCTCAACGAAAAAGTATATTTTTTTACAGGGCTCGGCTCGCGCGGGTTACTCTATCATGCATGGGTGGGCAAACATGTTGCGCGCGCTCTTTTGACAGGGGATTCTAAACACTTCCCTCCCGAAATTCATCATCTTGTTGAATCATAACAGAGGCTTCTACTGCAAAATTACAGACCAAATGTTACACTACCTAAAACCCATCAAATCGAACTTCTTTTTATGATTTTTTTTTCATTTCTATCAGTTGCTTTTGTGCGTCAAGTAAGGTTTGCATAAAATCATTAAAAGGCAAATTCCAAGATTCATGCTCTGCTGATAAAAATAGTTCAATTGATAGATTTTCCAAACCTGCATCTTGATTAATTGTAGCTATCGTATTGTTATTCCAACAAATATCAGCAACAATTTCATCATGATCTAAATCGCTACAAATACGTATTCTAAACATGAATTTTTCCTCTAATGATTTTCGATAAATCCACGAAATCTTCCATCTTCTCGAAAAAAACTCCTCTGCCATTAGGAGCATAAATTTCGATTCCATAACCTTTTTCAATAGAGGTTATTGAGTTTGGATTTGTTAAGATATCATCTAAATGATACTGCCCTTGCATATTTTTTGCAGCTGGATTACCGGTAGCTTTTGGAAAAACACTGCCTGGACGACCACCGTGCTTATCTAAAGCTCTACCAGCTCTTGTCAAGCCACCTCGATCGTGTATTCGCCCGGCTTTGGAAAATGCATTTAAGTTTAGCTTGTATTCTAATCTACCATTTGAAAGTTCTGTGGATACAACTTTGACCGCTTTTCCAACTCTGCCGAGATTTGCAGCTTCTCCGCCAATTCTTCCATTATTCGCTAATCTACCCGCTTGTCCAGCTTTCAAGCCTGCTAATCCGAACAATGCGATGTCTACAGAGGCTCGACCTTACACTTCTGCGCTTCTTGGGTACGGTTAATTTGGACAAAATCAATGATTTATTTAGGAATTTGACAGGAATCTCATAGACCTGGCCCAATTCTAACTTCATGTTATTAATCAGAAGCCTGCAATCGTAGGCTTCATTATCAATCAAAAGTGGGCAAGCATAAACATCACCAACTACGGCCGTCTTGCGCTCCCCCCCCCCTCCTCGGTTGTTCTGAATCTAATTTTGATATATGTATCTGGCACCATCGATAAACCTTATCGCTGATCTATTCAGCATAGCTTTCGAACTCCCAAGAAGATATCTTGCTTATTTTTTTAGCAATTTCATTCCAGCTACTTCCATTACAACTTTTAACAAAATATTTTAATTTATTAGAAATTTGTTCAAAGTTATATTCGAATACTATGAGCATATGCCTTCCGAAAATTATTTCATCTTTCTTATACTTTGATAGCAACCATTTTGGGGTGCACACTTCAATATCAAACGACTCTTCACCATCTTCATTTTCTGGGCCGATCATTAGCTGTAAAAGAAAACAAAAATTGTCAGTTATTTCAGGTTTGAAATGTTGTAAATCATCAATTTCAGGACTGTGAAACCCTTTAATTATTGCTCGCATATTTTAATCCAATTCTAAATATTCAATAATGTCCAAATGGGCATTAGATTGCCATTGTCGGGAAGTCTGCCCCTCAAATTTTCTTTCAAAATTTGCTTGAATTTTGTTTAAAAAGGGCTTTTGACTGGGAGGTCGATACTGTTTCATTCCATCCGCACTTATCCAGGCTTTGCCACTGTTTGAAGTCCTGTATCCATCGCCAACCCACGCCTTGCCCATTGCATTTGCTTGTTCCATTGTTCCTGATCCAATACCAAAATTTCCTTTGTTTTTTGCTGCCTGCTTCAGCATTCCGCTGAGATTAACCCAATCATCAGTTATCCCGGCTCCTTTACTTGCTTTTAGGACTCCTTCAGCAGCTCTACCAACTCTGCCGAGATTTGCAGCTTCTGTGCCAATTCTTCCATTATTCGCTAATCTACCCGCTTGTCCAGCTTTCAAGCCTGCTAATCCGAACAATGCGATATCTACAGAAGCTCGCCCCCACGCTTCTGCGCTTCTTGGGTTACGTATAGCTGCCATAACACCGGGTACAAATAGATCTCCTGCTGTGTGGAGGGAAGCATTGCGAAAGCTTGATCCAAGCGTTTTCCATCCATCATACCCAGCTTGCGATAGGGAAAAACCACTTACATCAACACCATAAGCCTGCCCCTCCTTTTCTTCTTAGGAGCGTTCGGTCCAGTCTCTAAACACTCTTAATATGTCTTCCAAATGAAAAGGACCACCAGCCCCTTGAAATTTCCCTTCCCGAACAAAACAATGATACCAGTCATGTTCGGCTTTATCGACTCTCACTCCCTCAAACTCTTTGCCTTCACAATCCGTACCCTCAAGGTTAAAACTAACTAACCAACCAGGATTATCAATATTTTCTATAATAAATCTTTCGTCATGTTCCCAATCTCCAGCGCAGAACTGATAATACCAATTTTGTATCCATTTTAGGAGATTGTGTTTGTCACTATTCATGGTATTTCCCAAAATGTTGGTGCACGTACTCCGCCTGGACAGCCTGGATCATGTACGTGTGGTGTTGAAACTTGATGCTCCAATACTTTGTTGTAGTGCTTATGAGGATTATAACACCCATCAAATCGAACTCCTTTTTCCCAAGAATTGGGATTTTTAGGATTGGATTGCTCCCAATATGTCTGATACTTCTCCACCTTTTCTACTGTAGGATTTCTTCGAAAAACCGAATGAGCTCCATCTGCTAAAGAATCCGGCCTGAACCTTTGACGTGAAACTCCATCATTGACTTTCAGTCACTTAAGTCTAAAAAGTGCTGAAGTCAGGAAATTATCAATTAAAAATCAAACCACTATAAACCTTTGAGAGCATTTTCTCAAATGGAGCCCAGTCAATTTTCTTTGTCACAGCATCGAGTACATGATGCAACTCCTGTTTGGTATTGATCAGATATGTTGCAAATGAAATTCAGAACTGTTCAGTAAATACAATAGAAAAAAAAATTTCTTCTTCTGGAGAAATTAAGTAATTTTCAGTGTAATTAAGAGCTTTTATTTTACTTCGGTAAAAGTAATCTTTTCGGGACTCATTTTCTTCAATTTCACAAAACCAATTATCATATAAGGGCTCAAGCTTATTTTGATCGATCCTATAAACATCACCTCCCAATACCCCCAAATCCTCATCTATAATAGAAGAGATTAAACTTTTTGCATCAGCCTGTGACCAAGCCAGACCGTTGATGCCAAATTTTTTTAAGTCAACAGACTTTTCAAAAATTTTGTTTTTTAGCTCTTGTTTCATAAAAATCTATGCCCCGGATTTTCATCTATTCTAATCAGGAATAAATAATCGGTGATTAATGTTCAAGTTAGGTTCAACCATCCACTCAAAATGACCATATCTCTTTTGATAACAACCATGGATAGAGATTTTTGTTCTTTCTATTCCATCGCGACCAATAATTGTTCTTTTTTTCCCAAATCTAGCATAGTTATCTACGACTTGCGGAAAACCATGGAAATCAGAAAATCCTGTGTTTAAATTAGGCCGCATTTGTTGCAAAACTTTTTGTGTATATTTAGTACCCTCTAAGGGATTTGTCAGCAAATTTTTCGATTGTATCCTATTTAAGGAAAATTCGGATCTTTTAGCTATTCCAATTTCTTCTGTAATCCTTCCAACTCTGCCGAGATTTGCAGCTTCTGTGCCAATTCTTCCACTATTCGCTAATCTACCCGCTTGTCCAGCTTTCAAGCCTGCTAATCCGAACAATGCGATGTCTACAGAGGCTCGCCCCCACGCTTCTGCGCTTCTTGGGTTACGTATAGCTGCCATAACACCGGGTACAAATAGATCTCCTGCTGTGTGGAGGGGAGCATTGCGAAAGCTTGATCCAAGCGTTTTCCATCCATCATACCCAGCTTGCGATTTTTCATGAAAGAGACTGCGATCTCCAGACTCATAGAGGCTGTCTGCGGCGCTCCATGATCCTAGGTCTCTTGCTGTATGCCCAATTCCTGAAAATATATCCCAGCCTTGTCTGCCCACTCCAATCCCAAAATTCCTCACGCCTGTCCAGGTATTATAACAGGAATAGAGGCCGTGAAGGTCGAGAGTGGTGATGGGGCTATTATGGACGTAGGCGTAGAGATTGGGTCCATCGGCAAATCCTTGTGGATCGGCTGTGATCCAACGTCCTAAATTGGGAGAGTAATAGCGCCTTCCAAAATAGATAAGGTCGGTTTCTGTATCGTATCTTTTACTTACAAATCTCCAGGGAGAGGTGCGATCTGTTGTGGTTTGCTCTCCAAAGGGTGTGTAACGGCAGCATTCATAAGAGGTTCCGCTGGGTTGGATGAGGGTAACAAGAGATCCTTGGGTATCATGAAGGGGAAAATAGGTGTAGCCTCCGATTTCAATGAGAACAGCTGCTCCGATTTCTGCTCCAAGTCCTTCTCCAAGAATACGTAGTTCTTGCACTCTGCCATTGATTGACATTCCAATCTCTTTTTTGTCGTCCCAAATGTAGAGTTGTCCATTTTTAGAAATGCGTCGGTTAAAGCCATCGTAGGTGAATGTGGTATAAAAACCATTGGTGGAGACTTTGACAAGTCGATCTAAGCTATCGTATTCGTAGTGAGAGTTTCCATCGAAGACGAGGTTTCCATTTCTGTCGTAGGTGTATGTTTGTTGCCCGTCTGATGTGATTTGGCAAAGGGAATTTAAGCTGTAGGCTTGTTCATCTTTGGCTGTTCGGTTAAAGAGCGAGTCGTAGTTGTAGGCGTGCTCTTCATCGGAGATGAGCTGGTTTAGATCGTCATAGGTATAGCGGTTTTTTTGAGAGCCTAGGGGATCTGTAAAGGTGTAATTGGTTAGATTGCCTATGGAATCATAGGTGCAGTCTGCTTGATAGTGGGGAGCATGGAGTTGTTGGCATCGAAGATTGGAATCCCAGGTAATAGATACTGCGCCTGTTTGATTGGGTAATTGGATGAGGGTGGGATAACCTGCAAGGTTTCTGGAGCTATAGGTGTGGGTGAAGCCATTGTGTGAAATGGTTGCTAGGTAGGGGCCTTTGTAGGTGTAGTGCACATCTGATCCATCGGGTAAATAGAGGGTGGTGCGTTTACCATGGGTGTCGTAGTCGCTGCGTAGTGTGAATCCAGAGGCTTGTTTTTCTTCGATTATATTGCCATAGATGTCGTAAATGCGCTCTGTGAGTGTATTTTGGATTTTATCCTCGAGTTTGATGAGCTGTCCGTTTTTATCGTAGGTGTAGTGATAATCGATATCTTTTCCAAAGTAACGAGAGAGGCGGCCGAGTGCATCGTATGTGTGGTGTAGTTTGGATCCATCGGGTTTAATCACGGTGATTAAACGTCCTTGTTCATCGTATTGGTAGTGCGTTTTTTTACAATCTGCTTCGATGAGTTGTTCTAGCCGTCCATTTGGTCCATAGATCCACTCATGCACAAGGGTTTCTCGTAAATAGGGCCCTTCAAATGCGTATTCAATGGAGTGGGTTTGGTTGCCGGCGGGGTCGTATTTTTTTTCTCTTCTTTGGATGATCTCACCGGCAGGGTTTTTGACTTGTAGATCTATGATTCTTCCGCAAGCGTCGTGAATCTCGAGTGTTTGTACTCGCTTAGGATTGAGTGTTGTTTTTGTGTAACAACCGTCATAGGAGTATGTGATGTGGGTTGAGTTTCCTAGAGGATCTGTTTCCTGAATGGGCGCGCCACGAGAATTATGCACTGTTTGAGAAACGCCTGCACATGTCTCTACAGAAATACGATTACCGGACTCATCGTAGGTATAGGTTTCTTTGAAGTATTCATTGTTGTCTAAATCATCAATTCTTTTTTCGATCAACTGGCTTTTTACATCATAAATATTTGAAGTGATGACCTTCTCTTCTTGAGTATGAGCCAAGTGGCCCAAGTCGTCATACTCGTAGGAGATGGTTTGTTCTCCAATCTGTTTGGCGACCATTCTGCCGGCATAATCATAGATGTAGTTGGTTGAGATTCCTTCGGAGTCTGTTTCTGAAAGCGTATGGAAGGTGGAGTAGGTTGCACTCGTTGTTGCGAGCAGTTCCCCTTCTGGAGAGTAGATTTCCGTTTTGGTAGGATTGTCAAAGAGATCATATGCATAAACGGTTTGAGCACCGCTTGAATCAACATGAGTGGCTAAAGTGCCTCCATTCGTATTGTAGGTAAAATACTCTTCTCTACCATCCGCATGGTAAATAGCTGTGGGCTGACCTCGAAAATTATACTCTTTGCGTGTGATGTATCCATTGGCATCGATCTCTTGAATGACATTGCCAAGCGCGTCGTATGCTTTGCTTTCGATCGCTCCATCTGGATGGATAACAGTGATTAGCTGATCAAGTGCATTATATTCATAGCGAGTCTCAAATCCACATGGGTCAGTTTGTGCAATGAGCCTGCTGCACTTGTCGTATTTTTTTTCTGTGACAAGAGCAGTTTGGTCGGTTTGCCATTCTCTTTCTTGAATCGGACGGTTGACTTTATCATAGCTCCACTCTTTAGCGATATGAGGTCCGTTCTGGGAGATTAAATTGAAATTTGCGTCATGGGCAAATGTTGTGCGATACCCAAGCGCATCTGTTGTGGCTACGAGTCTTTCTTTGCTATCGTATTCATTGATCATTGAATAGCGATAAACGTTATTCGCATCATAATGGTCCTCTCTCTCTGTTTTTCCTGAAGGGTGATAAGTGTAACAGGTTTTTTTCAAGAGAACTTCATGTCCGGAAGCGTCTATTGTCTTTTCTTGTACTTCTTGAGGAAAACCAATACAGGGAGCTTCCCGTTTGGGCTGAATCTCAAGGATTTTTCGATACGTCACATGAGATAAATCAAGAGGGTTTTCCGATTGGCCATCATCAATGATGGTTTTCACCCGAACTGAGGTGATTTCATGATCGTAGAAATGGAAAATCCGTTTTACGATTTGATGATGTACAAAGGTAATCTCGGAAGAAAGGAGATTGGTATTAGGAATATAGGTATAGCAGATTTGTTTGCCAGGTCTGTCTGATTCAGTCAGTTTAAGATTAAAGCCATCATCTGAAAATGTGCGCCTAATGCTATCTTCGCTTTTTCCATCGCCGATTTTTTCTTCTATGACGTTATGATTTTTATCATACTCGTATTCCCTGATATGGAGGATGTTGCCAGAGCTCTCCTCAATCTGTTTTCTGATCAAATTTCCGTTTGAAGAGTTCCATTCGCTCCGTTCAATGTTTACGGGCTGATCTCCTTCGTATTTTTCAACCTCTGTAATGCGTTTGTCGTCATTAAAACGATAAATTGTTTTTTGATCTTCTCCATCGTAGACAACTGTGTGATCGCTTTGATAGTCATAACGTGCAATGGGGCACATTTCACCATTTGGGCCCACAGGGGCATTTTGAGCTGTAACTTTTTTAGAATCTAAATCGTAAATTGTTTCTAAAACACGCCCTTCCGGCTGACCGGCATAAAACATATAGGGGTGATCAAAGTAATCTTGCACTTTTCCCCAGCGATAATTGTAATTTTGAGTGGGTTTAGAAGGGGCGTCAACATGATCAAGAACAACGTCTATAACTGCTGGAATATAATAATAATCCCACCACGCTCCCCGTTTTTTCTTTGATCTAACCTCTCGCAGATGATTAAACAAAGTGGCTGTTCTCTGATCACTGCCTGATATTTCAACCCTATGGATGTATCTCCTTCTATCCGTCTCTTCCCCTTTCACTTTGTCGGGATAGTGCAAATTGATTGAACCGAGAAAAAATCCTGTAGCACTATAGGCTGAAATGGAACGTAAGATGTAGTAAGTGCTTAAGTTTTTGTAGTGTGAGTGCTGCTTTGACTTATGATTAAAATCTTCATACGCGTAGTAAATGACGTTACCATTAGGCCTTCTCTCTTCCTTGATGCCGGCTTGGTAAGTTCGGTCATACACGTGCTTCCATAACCCAATCTCGGTACGGTATTTTTTTTGTCCACCAGATCCATCTTCAATCACACCTTCCCAATAATTTTCGTAGCGTCCGGGTGTCACTTTTTTACATGAAAAATGGACGTTTAAGGGATGATTTGTTCCCGAATGAGTGAAGTCTTTATGCTTGCTGGGGTCAAAAGTAAAGGTGCCTTCTTGCTCATTTTCACACAGAATAAAATTGCCATTTTCCTCTCCAATTCCCGCGAAGTGTGGATGTCCGCCTGATTCAAAGTTAAAGAGCATTAAAGCTTCAGGATTAATGCTCCAATGGCCGTAAGCTTGATTTTTGTGTCCGCGGTGATTATAGAATCTTCTTATCGAGAGAGGTTCGCCGCCTGCCACAACAAAGTCTACTTCCTCTTCGTGATATTCTCCTGTAATGATATTGACTTTGGGAATGTGGGGTAGAAAGGATGAAATTTCCTTATGAACAAAAACAGGAGGCGGGGGAGAGAGCAATCCTTCAACAGCTGAGAGTGAAGCTACTTTTGCGAAAAAAAGAAAGGCAAGCAGCAGAAATCTAAATTTTTTCATAACACACCAATTCTAGAGGGCACGTTAATCTCTATCTGATTAATGGTCAATATTTTTTGAGAAAAGTACTACAAAAAGAGACGGCTAGCTATCATCTTGTTGAATCATGACAGAAGCTTCTGCTGCAAAATTAAAAAAGAAAATCAAAGCAGGTGTAAGTACAGCTAAAAAAGGAAGCATGATAAAAAACACCTGCACCAAACTCCCAAAAAAGTGCATCTCAGCTCCATAAACTTCAACTGTCATTCTCGTAGCTTTTAAGACAAAACTAAAAACGATCCAAACAGGCACAACAGCGATCACCAAAAAAAGAGCATTTGAAAAATAGTTTTTCTTAAGTTGGGCAAGCAAGCTTCTATGCTCCAAAGGCTCTTCACTCGCAAGAAAAGGGGTACAAAAAAAGAGCACAAAAAGGGCTGCAAAACAAACAAGTAGAGCGATCAAGTTAAGAAAAAAAGGGCCAAAAACAAAAACTGTACTCATCAAATACCCAAAATAGGGAATTGCATTAAGAAACCAAAAAACACCCGTTGCCAACCAAATACTCAAAAAAACAGCCAAAAAACCAAGAGCGATATAAGCAGAGCGCAAAAAAATCCCCCAAGAAGAGCGAAAAAGTGTATTGGGTTGTAAAGAAGAGCTCATATCCTTGTTAAAATAGAGCTTTGTTAAAATACCTCCCGCAAAAAGCATCACTCCAATCGCAAAAACAATCGAAAGCATATTAAAAAACATCCCTAGCCAATCTGTTGCAAAGTGCGCAAAGGCTTGAGTGATTAAATAAAACACTCCTACGCAAAAAAGCATCACAAAAAGAAGGATGATTTTTTTTAGGTCCAAAGCTCCTTTTATCGAGCGATTAAACATCTGAGTGAGGTGTGATAAAGTCATAACTCTTTTCTCGACTTGTAAAAGTATTTAGGACGGACAATCGGTGTTCCTTTACCCCCACGTGCTAAAAGCCTCTCGTATACGATCTGAATAGAAATTCCAACCGCACGAGAAAGTCCAAATAAAACCGTGTAATATTCGGGAAACCCAAAACCTGCAGCTGTTAATAAAGTGCCCGAAATGGCATCTACATTGGGATACGGATTGGCTATTTTGGGGTTTTCTTTCAAAACCTTTGTCCCCATTTTACGGATCATAAAAGCCATCTTAACAAGTGGATTCTCTGGATAGTATTTTTGTGCCATTTGATACTGAACGGTCGCTCGAGGATCTTCTACCCGCAAAACAGCGTGCCCAAAACCATAAATCAGTTCATTATTTGCCAATTTTTTACGAATAAGCTGTTCCACATCCTCCTCGCTCGCCTCGTGTCCAAGAGTTTGGACAAGCTCTTCAACAAAGTGTAAACACTCTTGATTCGCTCTACCATGTCTCGGCCCGGCAAGAGCATTAAGAGCCGCAGCGATCGATCCATAAAGATCTTCTAAACCCGATGCAACAGCTTTGCCAACAAAGGCGGAGAGATTACCCCCTCCATGATCATAATGAAGAATATTAAAGAGCTGCAAGACAGCATCGAGTTTTTCGCTCCGAGCGCTTGCTCCCAACATCTGTGAGAAATTGTCCATGTATCCCAGCTGCGAGTCACTCGGTTTAAAAGAGCCCCACCCTGCATGATCATTGATCATCGCAGCGGTTACTTCAGGCAGCTTAGCGATCAAATTAAGACAATCTTCTCGATAATCTCCTGTTTGCTCATACATTCCCAAAATTAAAACAGCGGCTGAATAAAGCGCCATTGGATGCCCATTTCTAGGAAGTTTTTGAATAGAGTCGATCACCCCAGAGCTAAGCTTGGAACGCTGTTTTAAATCGAGTTTAAAAGACTCTAGTTCTTGTGCGCTCCCATCAAAGCCATTATAGAGCAAAAAAATCACCCTTTCAGGCTCCCAATCAGCCACCTTATCAACTGAGATCCCGGCATAAAAAAGCCCTTGCTCTGGATGCACAGAAGACGTTGTACAATACCCAACCGGGATACCCCTCAAGCCTGTTTCTAAATGACTCTTTGTTACTTCAAACAAGATCTCTTCACTCATTTTTTACTCCCGATCAACTCCTGAACACACTCTCTTTCAGTCAATAATTCCTGTTGCGTGATTGTAATTTTTTCTTTAATAAAAAAGTCCCAGGACACATTGGCCACAATCTCATACTCTCCATTTCCATCAGATCTGCAGGGAAACCCAAAAATCAAATTCTTTTCAATTCCATAAGGGTTTTGATCGGTGCACACAGCAGAGGTAAACCAGTTATCCTTTGCAGTGGGAGTGTATAAACTTCTTACACCATCTATCACAGCATTAGCAGCAGAGGCTGCAGACGATTTGCCCCGCGCTTGAATAATCTGAGCTCCTCTTTTTTGCACCATCTCAAAAAACTCTCCCTCTAGCCACTCTCTTTTTCCAATCACAGCTGTCGCCTGTTTTCCATCTATTGTACAATGAGTAAAATCAGGGATTTGCGTGGAGGAGTGATTGCCCCAAATGGTGAGTTGTTTTACACGCTCAACTGGCACAGAAACTTTTTTGGCCAGCTGCGCTTGCGCTCTATTTTGATCGAGCCGCATCATCGCATGAAAGTTTTTTCTTGGAAGACTCGGAGCGTGATTCATCGCAATTAAGCAGTTTGTATTACAAGGATTTCCAACAACAAACACCTTTACATCTCGATTGGCAACCCGATCTAAAGCCTTTCCTTGCTCGACAAAAATTTTTCCATTTTCTAGCAAAAGATCCCCCCTTTCCATCCCCGGCCCACGTGGTTTAGCACCTACAAGCAAAGCCAAATCAATCTTCTCAAACATTTTAAAAGGATCCGAGCCAAAATGAACTTCTTTGAGAAGAGGAAAAGCGCAATCCTCCAGCTCCATGACAACCCCTTCCATAGCCGATTCGCTTCCCGGCACGTCACAAAGATGGAGAGCTATTGGAACATCTCTTCCAAAAAGATCGCCTGCAGCGATTCTAAACAATAGACTATAAGCAATTTGACCTGTAGCCCCCGTAACAGCGATTCGTTTCATATGGCAGCTCTCCTCAATAAATTATTTATTCCTACAGGCTAGGGGAAAATGCCACTGAAATCAACACCAAAAAAAGTTCACCTAGGGATAAAACTGGGATCGACAAAACCCAAATAATCAAACAAGGTTTGAATGCGCTCCGTTACTTTCTCGGCCGACTCAAGTACAAGCTCATCAGAAATTAAAGGTTTGTTTTCTTCACAGATATTGACTAATTCCTCAAGTATAGAAAGATTTATATTCTGGGTATCAAAATTAAATATATTGATAATTGTTTTGATATGATCTCCAGAAAGAGTATTGAAAATCACAATTTTTGATTGGTTGCTAAAACAAAATAATAGATGTCC
>JAJACO010000127.1 GCA_022601475.1 Chlamydiales bacterium | reverse complement strand
TCTTTGCAATAATGGATCAATGCATGAAGCTAAAGAAACAATTGCCAATCTAAAACCTCATATTGAAGCTTTTAGAAGAGCTTTAGAAAGTAACCAACATACTTAACTAGTTGTTCTCACGGCTTTTCTTTATTCTTTTACCACCTTCTATGCGGTGATTTCTGCGAATTTCAGCTTCTCTGTATCTTCTTTTTTCTACGGCGGAGTGAGGTAGAAGTGGAGGTACTGTTGTTGGCTGGTTATGTTTATTTAACGCCACAAAGGTAAAGTAAGCAGAGACAATGTGTTTTCTTTCCTGTGTTTTGCCATTTTCAGATGTAACTTTTAACCCAATTTCCATTGAAGTATTCCAAGCTCTTGTTATAGCTCCTTGGCAAATTAGGTTGTCTCCTTTACCCGCGGGAGCTAAAAAATGAAAACCGTCAACAGATGCTGTAACGCATGTTTTCCCTGCATGTCTTTCTGCAATCACAGCAGCTAACCTATCTAAAATAGTCATGATAAGTCCCCCAAAAACAGTGTCGTTTGAGTTAAGGTCATTGGCAAAAATTCTATATGTGTGGTCGTCTATAGATGATTCAGAAACCTTCTTTCCTCTGAGTTTTGTCTCAGTTTCGCTATTAGAACTTGCCATAAACTTCTCCTATTGCTTGAAAACGATTGTTTTGTTGCCGTTGATAAATACCTTTTTATGTACATGAAGTCGTATTGCTCTGGCAAGAACTAAACACTCCATATCTTGTCCAAGTGAAACTAATTGAGAAGGAGAATGTGTATGATTTACATGGATTGTTTCTTGAGTTATGATAGGTCCTTCATCCAAATCTTCTGTTACGTAGTGAGCTGTGGCTCCTATAATTTTTACGCCTCTATCATATGCTTGATGATAGGGTTTAGCTCCTTTAAAGCTTGGTAAAAATGAATGGTGAATATTTATAACTTTTCCAGAAAGCTCTTTGCAAAAGTTTGTTGAAAGTATTTGCATATAGCGAGCTAAAATAACGACGTCAATATTTAGCTCCTTTACAAGGTCTAAAATTTGCCGCTCTTGAGTTTCTTTTGTTTCTGCTGTTATGGAAAGTGGTGAAAAGGAAATTTGTACCAATCAGCCATATGCTTTAAAGTGTCATGATTTGAAACAATTCCTGCGATATCTAATTGTAAATTTTTCGTGGCATGTCTATGTAAAATGTCATTCAAACAGTGAGATGGTTTGGATACAAGGATAAGCGCTCTTGGTTTGAAATCAAGATCTTGAATGTTCCAAGTCATTTTAAATTTATCAGCTACTTCAGAAAAATCTTTTTCTATTGTTCCAAGCCCTGCAAGCGGCATTTCAAAGAGAATGCGCATAAAAAATGTATGTGCTGATGTGTCTCCAAACTGAGAAGATTCTAAAATAAATACATTGTGTTTTGCTAGGTACTTTGTAATTTCAGAAACAATACCAATAGTATCTGTGCATGATAGAGAAAGTATATATCGTTTATTTTCCATGGAATAGCTTTTGTTTTTTGAGGGATTGAACATGTGTAAAGTGTTTTTTTTCGACAGGTTGAACAGAGAGTCTGCAGCCCTTTTTTAAAAGAAGCATGCCATCTAAATCTGGAATTTTTTTCAGTTCTTGAAGAGGCAGTATTTCAGGGTATTTCTCCTCAAATGCAATATCCACCAGAATCCAAGTTGGATTATCAGGATCAGACTTGGGATCAAAGTGACCTTCATTAGGGTCAAATGCTGTGGGATCTGGATATGGCTTGGAGGCTACTTTTCCAAGGCCTACAATGCCAGAAGGTTTAGCATTTGAGTGATAAAATAATACTAAATCTCCAATTTTCATATCATCTCTCATAAAATTTCGAGCTTGATAATTTCGAACGCCGTCCCAGGGGGATTTTTTTATGCGCTTTAAATCATCAATTGAAAAGCAAGAGGGTTCTGATTTCATTAGCCAAAATTTCACTGAAATATTCCTTCGAAAAAAAGCCTATTTTAACAAAAGATAAGATTTCCTTTTAGAAAAAAAATTGTATTTAGCTCAGATGTCCTATATATAGGTACTTTGAGCATTAAATGGATAGAGAGGTTTTTTATGAAGCGTATTGCAGTTACAGGTGGTGCTGGACAAATTGCTTACAGCCTACTTTTTAGGCTGGCAAGCGGTGAACTTTTTGGAGATAAAGAAAAAATAGCGCTTCATATTTTAGAAGTTCCTCAAGCGTTAAAGGCTTTGGATGGTGTGGTGATGGAGCTACATGATTGTGCATACCCACTCCTGCAAGAAATAAAAATAGGACATGACCCTCACGAACTTTTTGAAGGTGTAGATTTAGCTCTGCTAGTTGGAGCGAAGCCTAGAAGTGCTGGAATGGAAAGAAAGGATTTGTTGGATGCTAATGGAAAAATATTCATTGAGCAGGGCAAAGCTTTGAATAATGCTGCAAAAGGTGCTAAAGTGCTTGTTGTTGGTAATCCTTGTAATACAAACTGTTTAATTGCCAAACATTTTGCAAAAGAGCTTTCTGATAATCAGTTTTTTGCAATGACCAAACTTGATGAAAATAGAGCAAAAGCGCAACTTGCTATTAAATTTAAATCCAGTATTACGGATGTAAAAAATGTGTGTGTTTGGGGCAACCATTCTGCGACTCAAGTGCCAGATGTTTCTCACGCAACAATTCAAGGGAAGTCAGTTGAAGAGGTGATTTCCGATACGCATTGGCTGCAAAACGAATTTATGACAACTGTTCAAAAAAGAGGCGCGGAAATACTAGAAGCAAGG
>JAJACO010000126.1 GCA_022601475.1 Chlamydiales bacterium | reverse complement strand
GTGAATTAGGCAACAACCCCTCTCCGAAGCTCTTGATGAAGCAATAAATAAGATTAATTCTCGAAAAAGCAACAGAAAACAATTACTTTTCTTATAAAATATTGATTTTTAATATAATTTATACTATAGTGTTTTGATTTTACATTGATAAAATTGCCTGGTCGAGTGCATCAGTAAAGGTTTGAAATTTGGGAAGTAATTCTCGAACTTTTGTCTTCATATTGGCCCAATATTTTTCGATTGGATTCAAGTCTGGAGAGTAAAGGGGGAGGAATAATAATTTACAACCGGCTTCTTCTACTAGCATTCGAGTTTCTGCGGATTTATGAAAGCTTGCATTGTCAAGAATAATAACTTGGCCGGGAGTAAGAGTTGGGATCAACGCTTGCTTTAGCCAGGCGTTAAATAAGCTAGTATCACAGGTTCCCTCAAAACACATTGGTGAGAGAAATTTTCCTTCAAACAGAGCTGAAACTACGCTTTGTCTTGCAAAGCGCTTTCCAGAGATCTCACCAAAAACTTTTTTCCCTCGGACAGCTCTCCCATATTCTCTATGCAAATATTGATTGATTCCACTTTCGTCTAGATAAACCCTGTTCTCAACTTGAGTCATTTCAAGTTCTTTAAGGAAGAGTTTTCTTGCTTCTTCTTTTCTTTTCTTGTAAACCGTAGTCTTTTTTTTCGTGTGATTTTCAGCCGTTTGAGAGCACGAAAGATGCCTTCAGTCGTTAGACTGAAGTGCTCTGCAATTTCAGATAAAAAAAGGTCTGGGTAAGCCTCTACATAAGCGATAAGCTTTTGGTCATCAATTTTTTTATAAGCATATTTTCTTTGTATAGGTTGGACATGACCCTTCTCTTTTTTGCGAGCAACCCATCGATAGATGGTCGCAATGCCGACTTGAAATAACTGAGCTGCAGATTTTTTATCATTGTTAGTTTCCAAATACTTAAGAACCCTCTCCCGAAGGTCTACTGAATATGGTTTAGCCATCTTTATCTCCTTTGTTTTTTTTTGAAAGCAAAGGATCTCAAATTATCAATTAAAAATCAAACCACTATATAATTGGTATATGACATTTCATGGCATAAAAAGATCAACAGAGAGGAAAATCTTTGGATCGGGTACCAAAGGAGCTCATTATTACGAAAAATCAAGATGGAATGGGCGCACCGTCGTTAAAGAAGAGACCTTGATCCTGAAAAAAATCAACAAATTTGGACTTAGAAAGAAAATTAATCAAAAATTTGATGAATTCAAAAATTTGTTTAGTTAAACAAAACCTTCCTAAAAGATGCGGTTACCAAGACTTGAACTTGGGACCTCGACATTATCAGTGTCGCGCTCTAACCAACTGAGCTATAACCGCGCTTGATGGAGGCTAGGAGAATCGAACTCCTGACCCTCAGAATGCAAATCTGATGCTCTACCAACTGAGCTAAACCCCCGGCACTACAGGCAATTTTATCCTTGCCCTCTTTCGTTCTTCCCTTTAACTTGGAAGGAAATAGACAATACCTAAACAATTTGTTTTTTCGCAAACCATTTGTAAGCTTTACCATGAAATTCTTAGCCCTGACATCATTATCTCTCTTAATATCACCAATTTATGGCATTCCAATAGCCAACTCCCCCTCTACTCCAGCGGACCATGAAGGGGGAACGCTCAGTCAAGCTTATTCTGCAGGGAATGCGCAGGCCATTTATTTTTTAAGCATTACCGACAATCAAGCGTATGCGAGTTCTTATGGAGAGACGGGGAAATTGCTACAAGATCTCATCTCCAAAGAGCAATGGATAGGCGCCATGAAGGCCTCTCGCCTGGATCTGGGCTACGTTCGAGCACGTAAGGTAACCGCTCATCAATTTACAAACGAGTTGAAAGGGAGAATGCGAGGAGACTTCCTAATTCTTAAGTACGACACCCAATTCTCTCAAAAAGCAAGCGCGATTGAAACTGTGATTTTAATGCGACAGGGCCGGCTAGGACTTTGGAAAGTCATTTCTTATACTATCGGACTTCGGTGATGAAAAAAGCATTCGGTTTATCTCTTTTACTTGTAGGAGCCAGTTATTGTCTTTTTTTTATTGCCACCTGGCGGCTCTCCGATGGTTTTAGAATCAAAAAGATCCAAAGCGATTTAACTTTTAATCCTAAGTGGGAAGTAAAAACCCCTCCCCTCCACTCAATTCAAAAGATTCTTTCTCAAAATTTTTATTATATTGGAAAGGGGTCTCAGTGCTATGTTTTTGAAAGCGAGGACAAAGATTTTGTTTTAAAATTTTTTAGACAAACGCGCTACCATCTACCAAAGCTCGCAAAACGGATCACCGAACCCACTTTTTTAACAGACATCCAAAACACCAAACTGCTTGCAAAACAACAAAAGCTCGATAAACTTTTCTCTAGCTGTAAAATTGCTTTTGAACAGCTACAAGAGGAATCCGGCTTAATCTATCTCCATTTAAACAAAACAGACAACCTCCATCTTTCACTCACTCTTTTTGACACCCTCAAACGCCCCTTTACAATCTCTCTCGACCAATACGAGTTTGTGATTCAACAAAGAGGGATTCACCTCTATCCCTACCTCTCTCACTTAATTAAGAAGAAAAAAAAAGAGCAAACTAAAGCCGCTCTCTCAGATTTAGCCTCCCTTCTTGCCTGTCGTCTAAGAAAAGGAATTTACGATCACGATTCTGTCATCCACAAAAACTCGGGATTTAGAGCTTCAAAGCCCCTTTTTTTGGATATTGGGAGCTTCAGTCAAGGAATGCCTCCCAAAACACTCTACCCTATCCTAAAAACAGAAATGAGCAAACTGAGAGATTGGCTTGCAAAAGAAGATCTCGAACTTGCATATCACCTAGATTGTATTTTAAACGGCTATAACTGCACTGAATAATTCAAACTTCGCTTTTAATTACGCCTCCCCCAGACTTACCTCTTGTGTTTTTTTAGAATCAGATTTACACTGCTCCCAAAGATATTTTGATTTAGGAGAAACATTTAAATGCAAAAAAACCTCGAACACAAACCAAATTTTACCTGGACAGCCAAAAATATTCTTGATGACGTAGATTATCAAGATTCTGATTCAGAAACCTTTAAGCAACTTTTATTGGGAGCTTCTGAAAAAGGCGCCGACGCAAATTCCCAAATGACGCCCGGAACCATTTTACGTGGCTGCATTGTAGAAGTTGGAAAAGATTTTGTGGTCGTCGATGTAGGACTCAAATCTGAAGGTCTTGTTCCTGTTTCAGAATTCTCAGATCCAAGTGAACTTGCACTCGACCAAGAAGTGGAGGTTTTTCTCGACCGTGCAGAAGATGAACACGGTCAAATCGTTCTTTCTCGAGAAAAAGCTGCCCGTCAAAGACAGTGGGAGTTCATCCTAGAACATTGTGAGGAAGGCTCCATTGTAAAAGGAAAAATCATCCGCAAGGTTAAAGGTGGCTTAATGGTAGATATCGGGATGGAAGCTTTTCTACCCGGTTCTCAAATCGATAATAAACGCATCAAAAACCTCGATGAATACCTTGGCAAGACTTGCGAATTTAAAATTCTCAAAATCAATATTGAACGCAAAAATGTTGTCGTATCAAGAAGAGAGCTGCTAGAAGCTGAAAGAATCTCTAAAAAAGCAGAACTACTTGAAACCATCCAAATTGGAGACACTCGCACTGGAGTTGTCAAAAATATCACCGATTTTGGTGTCTTCTTAGATCTTGAAGGAATCGACGGATTACTTCACATCACCGACATGACTTGGAAGCGAATTAAGCACCCTTCCGAAATGGTTGAACTGGGGCAAGAGCTCGATGTGATGATCTTGAGCATTGATAAAGACAAGGGACGTGTAGCACTTGGCTTGAAGCAAAAAGAAATGAATCCATGGGACGATATCGAGAAAAAATACCCAACTGGCACCCGCGTAAGTGGAAAAATCATGAAATTGCTCCCTTATGGAGCTTTCATTGAGATCGAGCCAGGTATTGAAGGTCTGATCCACGTTTCTGAAATGTCTTGGGTCAAGAATGTGACCGACCCTAGTGAAGTTGTTAATAAAGGGGATGAGGTTGAAGCAATTGTCCTTTCTATCCAAAAGGAAGAGGGTAAAATTTCTTTAGGAATCAAACAAACCGAACACAATCCGTGGGATGAGGTAGAACAACGCTATCCTCTTAACATGAACGTCCGTGCCGAAGTTAAAAGCCTTACAAACTACGGCGCCTTTGTTGAACTTGAGCCGGGAATTGAGGGGCTAATTCATATCTCTGATATGAGCTGGATTAAAAAAGTGTCTCATCCCTCTGAGATTTTCAAGAAAGGTGATCAAGTAGATGCTGTGATTCTTTCTGTTGATAAAGAGAGTAAAAAAATCACTCTTGGCGTTAAACAACTGAGTACAAATCCTTGGGAAGAAATCGAAAAGACAATTCCTGTCGGGTCTCTTGTTGAAGGAAAAGTGACTAAAATTACAGCCTTTGGAGCCTTTGTCGAAATCAATAATGGCATTGAAGGTTTAATTCATGTGACTGAACTTTCCGATCAAGCATTTGCAAAAGTTGAAGATGTAATTGCTGTTGACGATGATGTCAAAGCCAAGGTAATTAAACTCGACCCTGAACATAAAAAAGTTTCTCTTTCCATTAAGGAATACTTGGTCGAAGAAAATCAAGTAAATCGTGATGATATTGTGATTGGTGGAGATGTTGCGGAAGATGCAGCTGTTGAAGATGCAACTGCGGAAAGTGATGCCTAAGTAAAGCTTGAGGCCGCTTCTTTAATCAGAAGTTGCCTCTTTTTAGCTTTCCTCGGCTTAAACCGAAGGCGCATCCTTCGGTTTTTCAGTTTAAATAAAATCCCATGTAAAATCATGGTCATAAGGAGTTAATACTCAATGAACAAAGATCTTTTAGCCATTTTTGAATATATGGAGCGCGAAAAGGGTGTAAACCGCAATGTGGTGATCAGCGCAATTGAAAGCGCTCTTAAAGCTGCAGCTCGCAAGAGCATCAAAGAAGAGGCAAATGTTACTGTACAAATCAATTCTAAAACTGGAAATATTGAAGTTTTTTGTGAAAAAGAAATCGTAGAACAAGTCTCTCACTCCTCTCGCGAAATTTCTTTGGCTGCTGCACAAAATTTTGATCCCGATTGTGAAGTGGGACAATTTATTGATATACCTGTCACTCCAAACAACTTTGGCCGCATTGCAGCGCAAACAGCGCGCCAAATCATTGCTCAAAAGCTGCGCGGAGCTGAGCGAGACGTGATCTATGAAGAATACCGTCACCGTTTAAATGAACTTGTTTCTGGAGTAGTTAAACGCTTCTCTAGGGGGGCTAATTTAGTGATCGAACTTGGCAAAGTGGAAGCTCTATTGCCTGCTCGCAACTACCCCAAGACAGAAAAATATAAAGTAGGCGAAAAAGTTTATGCTCTTCTTTACGAGGTGCAAGACCTTGAGAATGGTGGAGCTGAGGTGATCCTCACCCGTAGCCACCCTGAATTTGTCAAACAACTCTTTTTACAAGAGGTTCCGGAGCTCGACGATAACACCATCGAAATTGTTGCAATAGAAAGAGATGCGGGATATCGAACAAAGCTCGCTGTCCGCTCTAGTGATACAAGAGTAGATCCTGTTGGAGCTTGTGTAGGAATGCGCGGCAATCGAGTTAAAAATATCATCCGCGAACTCAACAATGAAAAAATTGACATCATCCCCTACTCAAATGATGTCGTAGACTTTTTACAAAACATACTCAACCCTATCGAGATTCGAAAAATCGGTGTGAATGAAGATGAAAAAGTTGTCGCAATTGTTGTAGACGATGCTGATTATGCGGCCGTTATCGGAAAACGGGGAATGAACGCTCGACTCACCGGTCGATTGATTGGCTATGAGCTTGAAGTTCAAAGAATGGGCGAATTTAATAAGTCTCTTGAAATTCAAAGGTTTCAACTTGCTGAATCCAAGGATCCTAGACTGGACAAACCCCTTGTAATTGAAGGTTTTAATAAATTAATTGTTGAAAACCTTGCAGCTGCTGGTTTTGATACCTTAAGAAAGGTCTTAAATGCTCAACTAGATGAATTAGCTAATATTCCAGGCATTAGTATTGATATGGCCTACAAAATATTAGAAGAGGTGAGCAAACCTGCTGATGAAGGGGAAGCTTGTCAGACCGATGAGCAGGCGTAAATAACCAAATTTGGAGTAACATAACCTTGGCTAAAAACCTTAAAATAAAAATAAAAAACACTCAATTAGCAAAAGTCGCTGGATTAGACAAACTCAAAGCTAAGCTAGCTGGAAAAGAGAACGTAGAAAAAAAACCAGCCAAGACCGCACCCACTCCCCCCTCCCCGGAAGCAGAAACAGAGGAGCAGCAACCACGCCGTATCCGTGCAAAATCAAAATCCGCCTTTGATAAATCAACAGAGACTCCGGAGGTTGTAGAAGAACCTACTGTGACAGAAAAAGCGGTAGAGACTGAAAAGCCACAAGAACCAGAAGTGCCAGAAGCACCACCTGAAATTCAAGAAGAGCACACTCCGCCACCACCACCCGTGGAAGAGAAAATAGAACCTGTAAAAGAAAAAGTTGTTGCAGAGCCTGTAAAAGAAGAGCCTCCTGCTCCACCGCCTAAAAAAATCGAACCCAAAAAAGTTGTATTAGGACCTACAGGGAGGCATATCAACGATCTGCTCCCCAAGAAAAAAGTACCTCCTAAAAAGGAAGAAGCTCCCAAACCTAAAACTTTCCAAAAAACCTCTCAACCACCTTCTGCAACTTCTACAACTTCTACAAAAGACGTGAGTAAAGGAAAAAAAGTTCGTGAATTCAAAGACATAAAACCCCTACGCAAAGGTAAACAACGCGGTTTTGACTCTCGTGATCGAAAAGGTCTCTCCGCTGGCGATGAAGACCGATGGAGAAAAAGACGTCCCTCAAGAGGCGCCTTTCAACAGGCACGCGAAGACATTGTGCGTCCAACCTCTCTTAAAATTCGCTTACCAATCACTCTAAAAGATTTGGCTGCCGAGATGAAACTCAAAGCCTCCGAGCTCATCCAAAAGCTCTTTTTAGCTGGGATGTCCTACACGTTAAATGATTTACTCGATGATGAAACAACGGTTCAATACATTGGAGATGAATTTAGCTGCTCCATTGAAATCGATACATCGGAGGCCGAACGCATTCAAATCACCTCTCAATCTATCCGAGAAGAAATCAATCAATCTGATTCGGCCGAGCTTATAACAAGACCCCCTATTGTCGCATTTATGGGACACGTTGACCACGGCAAAACAAGTTTGATCGATTCCATTCGCAAAAGCAATGTTGTTTCGGGAGAAGCGGGTGCTATTACACAGCATATCGGAGCCTTTAAATGCAAAACAGCTGTTGGTGAAATCACCATCTTAGACACTCCCGGTCACGAGGCATTTTCTGCGATGCGATCTCGCGGGGCTGATGTGACTGATATTGTAGTACTTGTAATTGCCGGCGACGAAGGGATGCGTGAGCAAACCATCGAGGCGATCCATCATGCTAAAGAGGGCGGAGTCTCGATTGTAGTCGCAATCAATAAATGCGATAAGCCTAGTTTTAATTCCGAAAACGTATACAGAGAACTCGCTGAAAATAACTTGTTACCAGAAGCGTGGGGTGGCCAGACAATCACTGTCAACACCTCCGCTACAACAGGAGAAGGAATCGAACCTCTATTAGAGATGCTCGCCCTTCAGTCCGAGGTGATGGAATTAAGAGCAAATCCCAAATATCGAGCTAGAGGAACTGTACTCGAGTCTGAACTACATAAGGGATTAGGCTCTGTAGCGACTATTTTGGTTCAAAATGGAACGCTACATCAAGGAGATGCCCTTGTTTTTGAGAGACATTGGGGACGTGTCAAAACGATGCAAGATGAGCATGGAAAATCCTTTAAAGAAGCAGGCCCATCTACTCCAGTTGAAGTGACAGGACTCTCGGGACTACCCAAAGCAGGCGATCCATTTATTGTTGTAAAATCTGAAAAAGAGGCGCGCAACATTATTGAAACGCGTGAGGTTGGATTAGAAAAATCAGCTCTTATGCAAAGAAAGATCCCTACACTGGATCTACTTCTTCAAGATGGAAAAACGGAGAAAAAAATCCTCAAACTCATCATACGTGCTGATGTACAGGGATCTATGGAAGCCCTTAAAACCTC
>JAJACO010000125.1 GCA_022601475.1 Chlamydiales bacterium | reverse complement strand
GCTAGCCGAAAATCTATCACCTATAAAAGAAAACCCCAAAAATCCAATTGTACGTCAAGGATCAAAATTCTTTAAACACTTCAGCAATAAATAGTCTAATCATATTTAATTATGATGCCTATAGTAGGTTGATTTATTAGCTTGAATATTGAGTTTATGAATAACCTGAACTTCGGGTTTATCTCCCCGATAATCTGAGGAAATTTTCGTCCGGGCCACTTTCAAGGTAAAAAAAACAGAAGAAGATCGGAAAAAGTTCCTGAGAATCGGGGAGATAATTAGCCTTTAATTATTCAGTACACTTGTCTGAATGGGGCAGGCAAATAGAGCTGAGATTTGAGCTTCTACACAGGGCAGAAGTTGCGGATAGTACCTTTCTGTCCAGTGCCGCAGGTTACCCATTCTTCTTTTAAGATCCACTTGCTGCTCCTCCTGTGACAAAATCGACACATCCTCATAAAACTGCCCAATATCGATGAAAATGGCTTTAGGTTCATCCACAGCAAAGGCTACATTTTGCACAAAAGCGCGATCTCGATCTCGTATTCCCTTCTGACATCTTTCTAAAACAACAGAGGCGAGCTGTTGCACTCTAAGAGCTATCTCCTCCTCAGAAGCATTCTGAAAAGCTGCCTCAACAGATAGTGCCTTTTTTTGTAGGATAAACTCGTGCGTATCCAAATCTACGAGGTGTGTGAAACCCACCTTATCAATCAGGCGCACTTTTTTTTGAAAGTGAGGTGTCCGATCAAAGTGGAGAAGCAAAATTCCACTCTCATCTGCTAATTTATCAAAACAGAGCTGGCAGCTAGACCATAAATTGCTGATACGCTCTTCTCTACGCGCAATTTTAGCTTCCACAATTTTATGGAGCGATGAGGGTTTTGGAATCCGGCGCATCCAAGTACACGGGCGAAGATGTTTATATTTAAGAAATTTGATCACATACTTACCATCTTCGCTCTCAAAAACATAAAACTGACACCCTTTTCCAATATAGCGAAAGGTTTGATCAAAAAGCGCATCATAGCTTGTGCTACTCATAGGTTCAGCTTGCGGAAAAAGAGTGTGTGAAGTGGTGATTTGATGCAGGCTAAATCCATCTGTTGCATGAATGTAGGTATAGATGCCCAACCAAGCCGCTGCAGAAAAGAGGGTACAGAAAAAGAGTTTTTTAATAAACTTCATGAGAGCTCTAGATTGAAACATATTCACAAAAATCATACCACTCAAGGCAGATCATGTCTCGCAAGAAAAAAATTTTTATCATCTTTCACCTCTGTTTTGCTTTTGCTTTTTTATTTTGGCTTTTAATTCAACCATCTGCCAAGGAGATTATCTCCCAAAAAACGGAGTTAGCTCTGTATGAAATGGTCTTAGAACACGATGAATTTCTCAATGAACTCCCTTTAGAAGAGCAGCTAAAACTTACAGATGGCTACGAGGAGGCGCAAAATAAACAGCGCCCTTCAATCTTTCATCAAATAGGGCATCTGTTTTTTGTGGAAACACCCCCTTTTGCTCTTGCTTGGCTCTTTTTTTCGATTGTAATTTGTCTCATGCTCCTCTTTGAGATAGAGGGATCTACAATCGCTGTATGGTTACTTCCGCTACTTGTACTTGGATATGCGTATTTTCTCTATTCTACCCCGCCGATCGAGCAAAATTCTCTTTTTCCCTCCGAAGAGTATGTTCTCACAAAATACGTCGCTGCAAATGAGCTCAAGACAATGAACTACCGTGAGAGCTTATTGCTCGGTTGGCACCGTTATCTTATCCAAGAGTGGACGAATCAAGTACCTAGCTATGAAGTGGATGAATTTAAAGATCAATTAGACAGAGGTCTATTTGCATTTAATGTGGCGCGCTTAAACTGGAGTTTAGAAGGAAAACCAGACGAGGTGATCCGAGCTGGGTTTATGGCTCCCCCCTCCATTTTGCGTGTGATGTGTTATTTAATTTGGAATATGTTTTTAGCATGGTATATCAGTCGAAAAAAGAATCTATTATCTTCCGAAGCAGTGTCAAGCCCGAGCTCCTAAGCTACACTCTTAAGAAAGGAGCGTGGATAGCTGCTCTAGGAGCGATAATCATTTTGCTGGGAGGGACTGTTCTGCCGCTTGAACAGCTCAAATTTTGGGGCATCCCCATTTTTATATCTGGAATCACTCTCATTGCCATTGGCTTAATGCCGTATAAACGACTCTCTCAGCTCCAATTAAAGCCGCATGAAATTCACTACGATGGCGAGACTCTTTTATTTTGTAAGCAGGGAGGCGCTCTATTTAAGATTCAAGAAAGTAGCATTGCAAAAATGGAATACCGAGAAAAAGAGAAGCTATATGGAATTGCGATTTTTTTAAAGCGTCCCATTGAAGAGCCTGTAAAAGTATTGCAGTCGCAGTTTAACTTTGAGGCATTCTCAGTACACAGTGCCGAACATTTTGAGCGATGTGATCTTTTTTTTCCCTACTTCTCTGCAAGCTGTTGCCAAGAGCTACTCTCACACCTCAACCGGCTGAGCTAAATCAATAGCTTGCCGGGTACGCAATCCCAACTGCAGCGCAAGAAAGAGGCCTAGGGGTAAACCAATTTTTAACCAAACCCCTCCAACTGTCAATATAGAAAGAGATAAGCCGACTGTGAGCTGAAATGCGAGAGTGATAGCCACAAGTGCCAAAAGGGCTACACTCACAACCGCAAGCGCTTGACGTATCGCCGGATCTTGAACAGCGTTGCGAATAACATGTAAAGGAGGTGCGATGATTTGAACAATCTTACGCGCAGCATTGAGCGCTCCTGTCTTAATTCGAGCCCAAAACGTTTCTCGTTTAAAAAGCTTTTGAACCGCTGCCTGATACACTTTAAATTCGGTAGGGATCTCTGCAGGTGCGTCTACAGGAGGAATCAAGAAATATTGATCGATTGCTTTAGCGAGCATTCCAGCTTCTTTAAAGGCTAGATTCACCCCCCGTTGTAAGACAGCTCCCTTATGCGCATCCCCCACTAGGGTGACAATGCGTTCTTTATAGAGTTTGACCGCTTCTCGACTTCTATATACGCTAATGGGAAGCCGCTTAATACGCACATTTGTCACCTCTCCATTGTCTTGTGTCACTTTTTCAATCGAATGCTTAATCTTAGCTAATTGAGACTGTACGATGGGATCGGTTTGAGCATGTAATTCTAGCGTCTCTAAATCCCAAGGCTGCGCATCATTTGCCTCTTTAAAAGCTTCAAAGGTCTTTTTGCCCACAAAATAGTGAACACTGAGCGGTTGTGTCGCTTCTTCATTTCCACGCCCTCTTGTAACAAAGCGCACTCCCTCACACAGCGTATCTTCTAAACTATTGATTTTTCTACCATGAACACGCTCCACACCTACAGGCACTTCACACTTAATTTCAAGAACATAACTCATCTCTTGTCGATCGACTAACACACACTCATCGAGCCCCATCGCTGCTTTTCGAACAGCGCTATGTCTTCCATCGGCTCCCACGATCACTTTGGCCTCACTAAAAATCTCTCTTAGCTCTTTTTGTATAAGCCCCTCGTTTTTTGCAGCTAGCTCTCCCCCGAGCAGATTTCCAAGATTCTCAGGCGTAATATGCGGTGTATACTCCTCATTTCGAATGACTCTGACACCCAAATCTTCTGCTTTTTTAGTGAGCTCATCTTCTATCACACTCACTTTTAGAGTTTTTGACTTCCATCTCTCTAAAAGTTGAGTGAGCTCCTTAGAGTCTTCTGGGCAAGAACCACTCTTGAGAATGTTGATTAAATCATTCATCGAGTCTTTGGCGAGTTTCAGTCCATAATGTCGTCGCGTTTCGGCTCGCTTGTCTAAGACACAAATTCTTAAGTTTTTATTCAGCACTTTGAGAGCCCCCGCAGTGGCCATTCCCGCAGGACCTGCACCGACGACTACAACATCATAATTATGATTATGAATACTCATTTTTCACCTTCTTATAGTTTTATTAATATAATATAAAACACAAACAAGTAAAAATCATTTTTTAAATTTATTTCTATCTTAAAACTAGAGTCCTGCCTGAATAAGATCGTGCATTTTAACAATACCCACAACCTCTGCCTTTTGATCGATGACAGGCAAAACTGTGACTGGATGCAAACGATCTGTTTCCATAAGTTTTAGAGCGTCCCAAGCAAGAGCGTGTACATCGATTGTTTTTGGCACTGCGGTCATGAGTTGTCCCATGCTTTGCTGCAAAACACTGTCCCCCTTTTCTTGCAGAGCGCGACGCAGATCTCCGTCGGTAAAGATTCCCTTTAAACGCTTATTTTTATCGATAATAATCAAGCAACCACACCGTTTGCTTGTGAAACTCACTAAAGCCTTCTCTAACAGCTCCTCCTGAAAGCAGATGGGCATGTGCTCTTGAGAAAGCATGATATCAACGACTTTGAGGGAACTGCGACTTCCAATTTGTCCACTTGGATGATTTTCTGCGTATTGCTCAAGTGAAATCCGCTTTTTTCCCATGAGTGCAATTGCCAAAGCATCCCCAAAGATCAACTGCACCTCTGTGGAAGTTGTAGGGGCCAAATCAAAAGGACACAGTTCTTGTTCGCAGGGCAAAATAACATGTAAATCAGAGTGCTTAACAAGGCGGCTGGCTCTGTTTGAACAAAGGGAAATGGTGCAGGTTTTTTTGGCGTGTACAGCAGGGAGTAAATTGAGAAGCTCTGTTGTTTCTCCACTTTTACTTAAAAGGAGTAAAAGATCTGAGGAAGTGAGCATGCCCAAATCTCCATGCAAAGCATCTAAGGGAGATAAATAAAGCGCGCGCGTTCCTGTAGAGCTGAGCGTTGCAGCAATTTTTTGTGCAATCAGCCCACTTTTTCCAACACCTGTTAAAAAAACAATGCCAGAGCATTGCTCGATCTTATGAACCAAAGCCTCGCAGGCACTTAGGTCAATTTGATCAAAAAAAACATCTAGAAGTTGCTTTTGTTTCAAAAACAGTTGTTTAAACATATGCGTATTGTAACGCTCAACTCTCTTGAAGTCATTGAAAAAATCTCCTACACTGCAGTGAAACAAAGGAGTGCTCGATGACAAAAACACCTATAACAGTCGCTGAGGGAGATGGAATTGGACCGGAAATCATGGAGGCGACGCTTCATATCCTAGAAGAGGCGGGCGCTCAACTCGCCATTGAAAAAGTGGCTATTGGAGAAAAGGTATATCTCTCAGGCCACCCGACAGGGATCGAAGATACCGCTTGGGAGTCGCTTAAGCGCACCAAGGTTTTTTTAAAAGCGCCGATTACCACACCACAAGGAGGGGGGTATCGCAGTTTAAATGTGACCATTCGTGGCGCACTTGGGCTCTATGCAAATGTCCGTCCATGCGTTTCCTACCACCCCTTTATTCAAACCAAGCACCCTAATATGGATCTTGTGATTGTAAGAGAAAATGAGGAAGATCTCTATATTGGAACGGAATACCAACAAACACCCGATGCGTGCCATGCAATTAAATTAAATAGCCGCACAGGATGTGAAAAAATCATTCGCTACGCTTTTGAGTACGCCCGCACCTATGGACGCAAAAAAGTGAGCGCTTTTTCCAAAGATAATATTCTTAAAATTACCGACGGGCTTTTTCATAAAATATTTGATGAAATCGCTGCCTTATATCCAGATATTGAAAACGAGCATTGGATCATTGACATTGGCACGGCTAAAATTGCAGATACACCCGAGGCATTTGATGTCGTTGTGATGTCTAATCTCTATGGAGATATTGTTTCGGATGTAACAGCACAAATTTCTGGCTCTGTCGGCCTTGTTGGAACAGCAAATATTGGTGAAAAAGGGGCGATGTTTGAGGCGATTCACGGCTCTGCTCCTCGCAGAGCAGGACAAGGGGTGGCTAATCCAACAGGACTCTTACTCGCTTCTGTTTTAATGCTTGTTCATATCCATCAACCTAAAATAGCCACAACAATCCACAACGCTTTTTTAAAAACGATCGAAGAGGGAATTCATACACAAGACATCTTTATTAAAGGAGTCAGCCACAAAAATGTGGGCACTCAAGATTTTGCAAAAGCGATCGCACAAAGACTTGGCAAACAACCAGACACACTCAAACCTGTTTTATATGCGGCGCCAAAACAAGAGAGATGGGCACACCACGGAACATCCATTATTTCGACCAAAAGAGAACTTGTGGGGGTTGATGTTTATCTCTACTCTCACGAAGCTGTTGATACATTGAGAGCTAAACTCCAACAATTCAATTCCCCTCACCTCACACTTTCTATGATCAGCAACCGAGGTGTTAAAGTTTGGCCAAAGGGAACCTTTGGAATCTCCTGCATCGACCATTGGCGCTGTCGCCTACAAGGAGAAAAAAACCTTAAATATCAACAAATTGCTTCTCATCTCCACACACTGGCTGATGCAGGTTTTGATATCATTAAAACTGAAAACCTTTATACATATGATGGAGTGCCGGGATACTCAAATGTTGAAAAATAGAGGAATTGATTGATGAATCGACAACATGTGAAGTTGGTCTTATTCATATTTGTTTTGACTGTGGTCTCATTGGCCATCGTCAATGCGATCAATGTTTTTTTGCTCGCTTTTGCAGCTGTTTTATTGGCCATTTTACTTCACTCCATTGGCAAAGGGACAAAAAAAATCACACGTCTCCCCTACCCGCTTGCCCTTGTAGCAGCTATTGTCTTTATTACTGGGGTACTTACTTTAATTTTTTGGCTCTACTCCCCTATTATTGCGGTGCAGTTTCAAGCACTGGTCGATCAACTTCCCGATTCTATCTCCTCAATTCAATCCAGCTTAGCTCCCTATTTTGGAAACGCCTTCTTTAGCCAAGCAGAGCTACAAAAAGAATTTGCGCTCACCAGTCAAAAACTGCTCTCCCAAGTTGTCACAATCTTCTCTTTCACAATTGGATCGATTGTCAGCTTTATCATCTTTCTTATTGTGGGGCTTTATCTTGCGCTAGACCCTGGTAGATATGTGAGAGGCGTTTTATTTACGCTCTCTGAAAAAACTGAAGAGCGTGTTTGGGAAATCATGCAAAAAATTGCTCGCT
>JAJACO010000124.1 GCA_022601475.1 Chlamydiales bacterium | reverse complement strand
TTGTCCAGGCCACTTTAGTGGCCGGCAGTTGGGGGATCTCGAGCGAAGATAGTACATATGGTACAGAGAGCGAGAGATCTTTCAAATGGGGCAAAAAGGTTCCAAAACGACGCAAAGCTTGAGTTGTTCAACGGTCTCAGTCCTATTATTCAAGGACTAGACCCAACTGGAAGAGCCTATGTCGCTATTCGTGTCAAAAACAAACAGACGAAAGAGATTGAGTGCGGAATCTTAACCCAAAGAAACAGAGAAACATGTTTAAAAGGTTGGTCCAGCTATATACCAAATGTTTGGCAAGGCAAAGGACCATTAGCGTTTGACCCACAACCGATCAATGTCGCGATTACACAAAGACTTTCCGAGATTGTCAATGGAAGCCATGAGGAATATAAGCTTTCTCTAAAAGCATCCCCTCAAAAAACTGAGAGCTAGAGGCGGAATAATGAGGCTAAAGGACTCCTGTCTCATTTTAAACTTAATCCACTATAAGCTCAAAACGTGGTCGGGTTTTTCCATCAACAAAAACATTTTCTAGAAACATAGCTAAAGGTCGAATCCAAATACCATATTCTCCATATAATGCCTGGTAAATGACGCTTTCTTCCAATGTTTCACTATGACGTCCAACTGACAATAGCTTGTAACGCTTTCCTTTATAGTGCTCATATATGCTTTCTGGAACCAGTGATTTGGCTTCAGCAGATAGTGGCTTTAAGGGGGCATTTTGAGATAGGTTTGGAGTATCGCAATGCGTTTCTGTCATTTTTCCTCAAAAATTAAATAATCTAAGAGAATTTAACAAAATCACCCAAAAGTGTCCACTGGGTGTTTTTATTTAAAAATGTGCTTTCTAAAAGAGAAAATAAAAAAGCCGAACGTTTAGGCATTTCTGACAAAACATTCGGCAAAGTGCCCAGGATAGGACTCGAACCTACACACCTTACGGCACCAGAACCTAAATCTGGCGTGTCTACCAATTTCACCACCTGGGCAGATGAGAAGTAGAGATGTTAGCGCTTTTTACCTCTTTAAGTCAATATTCCATTTTTCGCGCTTCAGAACGCAAAAGACAACACGCCCATTGCAGATTAACCTCTTTTTCAGTACTGTAACCGCCTAACATCTTCAAGGATAAGAATCATGGGACAAACCGGAAATGTAGCGCATGTAGATATGCTAAATGAAGCCACCAAGCCAGAGCGCAATACGGGCACTCTAGAGGCTGGTGGAGAAGAGTACTCTGTCGAACAGATGTCCGACTCGGAATCTATCTCTAAAGGCGTCGATCAATTTTTACAAGAAGCCAATACTCAAGAAGCTCTAGAGCCTTCTCTAGCTGAACATACATTTTCTCAAGTCACCCCAGAGCTTGCAAATACAGAACAAGAAATTCACGATTTGCATCAGCTAGTAGAACAACTCCCCGTTCAAGAAGAAGTAGTGCCACAAGAACAACCTCGAGCAACAAATACCCAAACGCCTAAGCATTCTACTCCTTTAAAACAGAGCCCTCAAGAGGCAAAACCCCCTCTCACTTCAACTACAAATAATCGCCCTCAAACGGCCAAACCCGAACCTGTCTACTCCTCTCTTTTCTCTCTTGCGCACTCGGTAAATACCTCTCTTACAAATACACAAAAATCGCAACAAAGTCCAAATCAACCGCCGACCACTCAGCAGAATAGAGAAAATAACTCTAAATCCTATCTTTCATTTGCGCATCCCAATCAATTTGAACGGGCAGACACCTCTCGAGAAAATCAATTTGAAAAAAATAAAGAAGGTCGTGATCAGCAACAAGGGAAAAATCAAGAAGACTCTTCGGATCAACAAAAAAATAAAGAAAAGAAAAACAAAGCGCTCAATGCGATTACAAATGTAAAAACTGACACAAATAAAACCTCTCAAAAAGCCACACTGTCTGCAGACGAGAAAACCAATGAATCATTGGACGGCTTAGAGAATGTCTATATTCGGTTTATGGCGCTCATGGCACGTATTTTAGGGCAGGCAGAGGCCGAGGCGCATGAGCTCTATAACAAGATTAAAGAGCGCACGGACAACGTGGATGTACTCACCTTGTTACTTTCCAAGATCAACTCTGAAAAAGAGGGGATTGACTGGACAAATAACGACGAAATGAAAGCGCTATTAGAAAAAGCGCGTCAAATTGGTGTGGATATCCCCGAAGGCACGTGTTCGTGGAGTGAGGAGGAGAAAAAACTGCTCAAAGAAAACATTCAGATGCGCAAAGATAGCATGGAAAAAATGACGCAGCTTGAAAGAACCGATATGCAACGCTATCTGCAAGAGGCCTCGCAATGTCATCAGGCGCGCTCTAATGTACTCAAACTCCTCAAAGAAGTGATGGATACGATCATTCACAACATGAGACCTTAGAATTGAAACTCCATGCACTGCTCTTAAAAATTGCGGGCAAAACACCCATTCAATGCCCGGAAGATCTAGAAGCGCATCTAGAAAAGTTTTTGCCCACACAAATGAAAAGCGAAACTTTGCAAAAAGCGTTTGGGATTTCAGGTTTTGAGCTTGAAGAGGTGTATGCAGAAGCGCATATGCACTATGCTCATGATGCTTTTTTAGAAGCTGCCACAACCTTTCGCTGGCTTGTTTTTTTTAACACTTTTGTCCCCAAATACTGGATGGGTTTGGCAGCTAGCTTACAAATGCTTGAAAAATATGACAAAGCGTTGCATGCTTATGCTCTTTCAGCTCTATTGGATAGCCATAATCCCTATCCACACTTTCATGCGTATGAGTGTTATGTGGAGCTAAACAATAAGGAAGATGCCGATAAAGCTTTAGAACTTGCTTACCGGCGGACCCAAGGCAAAGCAGCCTACACACAATTGCGCAATGAAATCCAATCGCTTAAGGAGTCCTAATGTTTATTGAAGCCCTTCCCTCTATGCCAGAGCTCGAAACCTCTTTGCTTCCTGTAGAGACAGAGTTGAGCGAGTCGCAACTGCCACAACCCTCTTCTAAAGGAACTCTTAAAACGCCCGCTAAACAGTTTTCTTTTCGTGCGACTCCCGAAAAAACAGACCCTCCAAAATTAATTAAGCAAACCCAAACCGTTGCGCTAAAAAAGGGCGTTATAAAAGCTCCTCCCCTCTCCAAACCTTCTCCATTTTCTGTGGCCCGTTCAACCTTTAAGGCTCCCGCACAACAGCCACAAAAATCAACTACGACTCAAACCAAAAGCTTTCAGACTGTTAAAAACCAAACGTCTCTTTCAAAATCAGAGAGTGCTGCAAAACCAGCTGCGCTTCCTGCTGCCAAGCAAACATCTACTGCAACACCAACTCAGCACTCTGTGACGCCTCAAAAGGCAAAGCCACAAGAGCGTTTAAACACCGCTCAATCGCATTCAAAAAAAATAGAGAGCAGCAAAGATAAACAAACAAACCTTCCCCTGCAATCTAGACAATGGGTGAGACAAGAGAGTGAAAAATGGTGGGAAGCGCGCTATCACCAAAAAGAAAAAGAACGAGATGGACAGAAGCAAGATCAAGAGCATTCCCAAGATGAAGAGAGTCTTTTTAGTATTTCGGCAAGCTCAGGATTGACAAAACGGACTAAGAAAACATCTGATTCTGCACGCAGAGTCAACAAACCTCTGCTCGCTCCTCCAAAAATTGGGGTTTTTGCCCTTTACTACATTCTCACTAAAATGGGCATTTCCTCAGATGGAGCCTCGGACTTCGCGGCCAAAAAAGAGATTGAATATGTCGATGAGCAGTCCACAACGGCACATAAAAAACGACTCGAAGAGGTTAAGCAAGCAATTCAGCAAGAGGAAGAAAATGCCCGTTGGAGTATTGCCGCCAAAGCTTTCTCGTGGATTGGATCATTGATTGGAATCATTGCAGGCGTTGTGCTTATTGCCACAGGAGTGGGTGTTGTAGCGGGTGCCATGCTGGTTGTTGGCGGAAGTCTTCAAGTAGCCAACCAAGTCATGGAAATTACGGGTGGCTGGCAGCAAATTGCTAAATTGCTCCCCGGCACCGATTCTGAAAAGAAAAGAGCTGTGTTGCAGTGGATGCAAATTGGAATCACCGTCCTCTGTTTAATTGTATCGGGGGTTGGAGTGATTTGGGGAGGCTTTGCGAGCTTTGGACAAGCCACGCAAACTGCCATTGCTCTTTTTGGAGGTGTTGCCTCTATGGGACAAGGAATTGCCTCTATCGGTGAGGGAGTCACAGGCTCACGCTATAAAACCGAAATGAGTGAGATCAAAAAGTACGATCTTAAATTAGCCAGACTCAAGCATCAAAGGCAAGATCTCATGGAAAAAGTAGAGGGTGGTATCGACCGTTTAGAACAACTTTTTGAGGATTTATCAAAAGCTTTAGACTTTTTAGTAGAGCTTTTTCAAGCTGACCAAATGCTTTATAGATAGGAGCGTATAATGACACTTTCTGTAGCCCCTCCCCCGCTTATTGGGGATCAAGTTGAAGTAGAAGCGTTACCTGAAGAGGTAATGGATCTTGAAGAGATGCCTTCAAATAATCCCGAACAGGGAATGTTAAAATCTGAAAGCAAAGAGTACGCATGCACTCAAATGCCCACCCTTACAAATCCAGAAAAATTTGAATCAATTAGAACAACGCATCTCCCTAAACCAAAAAATATTTTTGAAACAAAGCCAAAAAATAGCGCTCCTTTAAAAGAGAAACAAACGCTTCTTCAAAAAAAAGAATTTAGCCAGATTCATTCCAAAACATCTCCTGGAAAGTCCGAAAAATTACCCCTTCCAGCAACAGTGAGCAAAACAGAAAAAACAACTCATAAAACCCTTGAAAAAGCACAAGCTCAGCCCAAAACCATTAAAGAGAGCTCCACACCAATTTCCCTAAAGGGAAACCAGATGTTTTTAAAGAATGCAGAACACAAAATACACAAAGAATTTAAGCGTCAAGAAAGTACAAAACTTACCGAAAAATTAGAAGCTAAAAAAAACAGTCTTAAGCAAACCGAAAACAAACCCTCATCTCATACAGACTCTGCAAAACTTGCTAAACAAGGACTCAAAGAGCAGCAACCAATTCCACAACAGCAAACCGAACAAAAACAAAAAGAAGAAGAGGAAGGGTTTGCCGAACATCAAAGGCAACAAGAGCAATCTGACGAACAGGAAGAGAATCAACTCTCTGTCGGCAACATCACAAGCCCTGTTGCACATGAGATTGTTAGCTATGCCGCTCAAGAATCTTCTATTCTCAGTCAATTATTCGATATGCGAGTGAGTCAGTTTGATGTATTGATTCTCTTTGTCGAAATCATGAAGCTCGAGCTAAAGGGGCGCGAGCAAGAGAGAATTGGTCGACAAAGCGAGCGAGAAATGCAGATTAGACACATGCAAAATGTGGTTGATAATTACAAAGACCAAGGGAAATGGCAACTTTTTTCGAGTATCGGTTCTGGAGTTTTATCAATTGTCTCGGGGATCTGTCCCATTTTAGGACATGTAAAAGGCGACTTTATCATTGACAAACTAGGGAGTGTTTTTAGTGGCCTTCGAGATATCGACTCCCATAAATTTTTTAAAAGTATTACAAGTATTACCCACGCCATGTCGGAGATGCAAAAAAACACTGGACAGATTCAAAACACCTATGCAGAAAGTAATCGCTCTTACGACCAACATATGAGCGATCTTTTCCGTACAGATTGGGAAGAGAGTACGCGTACAATGGAAGAGATTAAAGATAGCTGGAAAGGGATAGAGAATTTTATCTACCAATCGCTTCAAATGTACCACGATGCCATTCGACAGCTCTACAATTAAAGGGATAACTCTTCTCGATCATTAAGCAACTAAACCTGAGTGACCTTTAGTAAACGCCGAGAGACCAAGACGCAACACACTTCTGTGTATGTGTTATAATCTAAAAAAGTTAGCGACGTGCTAATAGAGAATTTTTGGGGATTTTTGTCCAGGCCACTTTAGTGGCCGGCAGTTGGGGGATCTCGAGCGAAGATAGTACATATGGTACAGAGAGCGAGAGATCTTTCAAATGGGGCAAAAAGGTTCCAAAACGATACCAAGCTTGAGTTGTTCAATGGTCTCAAGAAGCTTTTTTAAAGCTTTAACGTCTTGCGGAGGTCCTATATCCGCACGTAACTCTTTTAAAAATTTCTCCATTTCTAAAATAATCTCTTGTGGATTCTCTTCCGGATTTTCAGAAGGATTTAGTCCAGAAGAGGGTGGAGGTGGAGGCTGGATTGAAGGTAAATTTGATACCATTCTTATCTCCTATTCATTGTG
>JAJACO010000123.1 GCA_022601475.1 Chlamydiales bacterium | reverse complement strand
GATTTTTGTCCAGGCCACTTTAGTGGCCGGCAGTTGGGGGATCTCGAGCGAAGATAGTACATATGGTACAGAGAGCGAGAGATCTTTCAAATGGGGCAAAAAGGTTCCAAAACGATACCAAGCTTGAGTTGTTCAATGGTTTCATTTATGTTATAACACTGTTGCGCTAACTCACTGGACGCCCTCTCCAATCTCTTGTAGAATCAAAAAAATTAATTTTAGGCATACATGTCCGTGCCAATGTTGCCACATTATTTGCTATACAACCTAAAAAATCAGATGTTGCATAAGTGTGCAGAAGAAATCCTCCTTCTACGCCTGTTTTTACAACCGCTTTTGCACATTTTGTTGTATCACACTTGATATAGCAATGCTCTTTCACCCTATTATACTGAGCTAAGCGAGCGAGTGTAATTGTTGTGATCATACCCCCGGCAACCGAGATGCCTATATTCAGCCATTCACTCTCTGTAAAATAGATTCCATCACTTCCTAACGGAGACATATCCCAAACTTCCTTGTAAAAATTAAATTAGAAATTCAGAATCGAGAAAAATAAATATTTTGTAAAGAAAATTATTGCTTTTCGTTCAGATAAATATCAGCTGAGCCCCAAGGAAAACGTCCCTTAAATTGCTTAATCACTCTAAATTGCCCTTCCTCGGCATAATCGGTAAGAGGGTAACTGACCGAAATGACTTTTGTTTTGGGGTGCAATGTCTTAAAATGCAATAGGACTTGCTCTATCTCATCTTCTTCTAAACACGTTCCATAGAGATAGATAAAAGAGGCTCTTTGCAAATTGACAAGCAACATATCTTCGGCCAAAAACTCAAGACCTGTTAAACCCAGCCACCCCTTGACTCGATTGGCCTTCCGAATAAAGGCAGGGACAAAATCAATCCCCACAACTTGGCACTTCACAAACAAACGGAGCCAAAAACAGGTTCTACCAGACCCACAACCCAATTCGTAAACAGTATCCTTTGATAAAATACGACACTCCAAAGCGATCTGATTTAATGTTGTTAACGGAGTCTCCCCAAAAGTGTATAAATTTAAAGCTCCTCTTTTTTTCAAAAAGGCCTTGCTAATGCGGTGGGGACTTTTGCTGATATATTGAGAGGCAAGCAAACAATCGAGAACAATTAAACGGATTTGCTTTGTATAAAAATAAAAGCAAACGCGCACCCATTCGAGAATCCGAAAAAAGGTGGTGTAGAGATTAAAAAATAAGAGCTTCATTACGAGTTTGTTGCATAATTCAAGCTTTTTTCCATTTTTGCTTTCGATGCTAAGCAAGCTGCTTAGGGATCTGAAATACCACATCTTCTGTTGTAAACACAACATCTTCCACCTCAGATACCCCTAAAGCGCTCAATCTCTCAATACAGAGCTGCACAACATCTTCTGGAGTAGAGGCTCCTGCTGTCAATCCGATCGTCTGCACACCATTGAGCCAAGATTCTTTGATCTCATCGGGGCCATTGATTAAAAAAGCATCGATGCCACGATTTTTTGCCACCTCTCGCAGACGATTAGAATTCGAACTTGTAGGATCTCCGACAACCAGCACCAAGTCTGTTTCGTCAGTGATCTCACGCAGAGCCATTTGTCTATTAGTTGTTGCATAACAAATAGATGCGCTTGGCAAAGTTTCTATTTGAGGGTAGCGAGCCATTAAGGCTTGAGTGACATCTGAAACATCATCTAAGCTAAGCGTTGTTTGAGTCACATAGAACAACTGATCTTCTTGTGTAAAGGGCAATTTCTCAACATCTGCCGCAGATTCGACAATCGTTGTGCGCTCAGGAGCCTCACCCGCCGTTCCAATCACTTCGACGTGATTGCGATGCCCTATGAGAATAATATGATAACCCTTACCCGCAAAACGCTTCGCTGCAGAGTGCACTTTTGTCACAAGCCCACAGGTCGCATCGATCTCAATCAATCCCCTCGCTTTAGCCTCTTCTCGTACTGAAGGAGGAACTCCATGCGCTGAATAGATCAAACGGGCCCCTTCAGGCACATCTTTAAGATCTTCGATAAAAATGGCCCCTTTTTTGCGCAGACCATCCACAACATGGCGATTATGTACGATTTCGTGCTTCACATAAATGGGAGAACCCCATTTCTCTAGCGCTTTTTCTACAATCTCAATAGCGCGAACAACGCCTGCGCAAAAACCTCTTGGTTTTGATAAGAGCAACTTCATTTTCTATTTCCCTTGCGATTCAACTAATGCTTCCACGCTTTGGATAATAGCATGACGGTATTCTTGATAGCCACCTTGAATATCATTTACACTCAATTGATAAGGAATATCAGGGACCACTCCTAAATTTTCAAGTGGCCTGTGATCAATGCGCTCTGCAATGGAGCCCGTTAAATGAAATCCTTTCATCCCCGAGTGATTCGGGTAGGTCGTTGGCACAATATATCCTCCAGCTCCTGCTGTGCGCGTTCCAAAAATAGTGGCTCGCTTGCTATCTTGTAAAATTGCCGGAAAAAAGTCTCCTCCTGAAAAATCAAGGCTATTGACCAAAAGTAAAATGGGTTTTGTATATTGGTAATCAGGGTGCGGATTCACCTTATCCACTCCAAATAGAAAGGTTGCATCACTCAAAAGCTTGCAGCTTTCCCACTGTTGAATTAGAAAGTGACAAAATTGCTTCATCAAGCAAGCAAATTGATAATTAACAGGATATCCACCTACAGTATCTCCTAAAAACATCTGCGCTGTATGGTCATTGCCAATTTGATCAAGGAAAGGAAGTAAGTCGTGAGCAATATACACCTCCTCCTGTGTCAAAGCAATATGATGCTGTGGGGTGTGCATGGGCTTGTCTGTAAGAATAGCGGCAAGTGCATAGAGATAAAAGGCAGAACCTCCGGGGTTATTGATCTGATCAATAACAAGAGCTTCTGTATTTTTCTGAAAGAAATTCATGATTTGACCAAATTCTTCAACTTCTTCTTCATCTCCGTTAAAATGCGGGATACGGATGTATCCTACCTTTTTCCCTTGAGGAGTGTCAAAAATATAGGCATCAAAAATCCAGTCAGACCCCGTTTCCCAAATTTTGCATCCTAAGTCTGGAATATAGCTTGTGCGAGAGCCGTAGTCGTGCTGATTGAGTTGGGTAGAGGCACCCACAAAAGATTTATCCCACATGTGGGACACCATCATTTTATTAAAAAATAAACCATTAGATAGTGTTTCCTTAACATTCAGTTCTTTATCTCTCTTGAAAGCTATTTGAGTTCCAAAATACTTCCCAATTTTTGTAAAATCACTGATTTTCTCAGGGATATAATACCACTGTAAATCAGCATCTATCATCTTGTCACTTAATCTCTTGCGTACAGTAATCGCAACATTCCCACTTGGAACAACTTGGCCAAGATCCCCTCTGCGCTGTGTTAAAGTTAACTCAGCTAAGGCTTGATCTGTTTCAAACGTATTCGATCCAAATTCTTTTTCGCGTAACTCATTGATCACATCGTGGCAAGGACGTCCATCAAATGCAATGATTTCATCTCCCTCTTCAAACAAAAAGGACTGACCTATATTGAGTTCTTGATCAACATGACAGATGAAATAGCGCCCTTCCGCTCCCTTTACCATAAAGGGAAGAGAGGCACTTTCTGTTGAAAAAAAACGCACGCCAACGTGGTAGTCTTTTGTGGAGTTAAAAAAGTCGCGCAAAATGATCTGCCCCTCTTTAAGAGTGAGGCAAGGGTGATTTTCGATCTTAAATTTGGCCTCTTGAATCTGCTGAAATAAACTCCAATTAGCAAACTCTTGTTTCCAAAGGGCTGGAGCGTATTTCACTTCAAATATGTTTTGAAGAGTGTCGAGATCTGCCATAAAACGTCTCTTGGCCAGAGATTGCTGCTCCATATTAGCCGTGAGGGGAGAAGCTAAAAGCAACAAGCCCATTAAAAATGATCCAAGTCTATGAGGTGTTTTCATGTAGATCTCCAAAAAAGAATAAATAAGCTAGAAATGTTCCTAAAAAAGCGTTTAGAAGTCAAGGTGATAGAATTTCGACTTTATATTATGTTATAAAATTGAAATTTTATATTGATAATATTAATATGAAGAGAAGGCCTTTATTAAATAAGATAGAATGCGTTTTTCTCTTTGTATTAAAACTTTGTCTCTATTTGCTCTCTTTTTATGTGGAGGGTGTAACTACTACATGCCCAATCCCGATTGTCCTCCTCCTGCATCAGCTAAACAACCCGATACCTTAACCTACTCTCTTACAAGTCCTACCATTCCTCCCGTTGTACCTGAAGCGGAAGAGGTGCTCCCTCTTGCAGGCCTCATTGACATTGGACTTCAAAATAGCCCGGCTACCCGTATCGCCTGGTATCAAGCTAAACAGGCCGCCACCGATGTGGGTACTGCTCGAGGCGCGTATTTACCTTCGGTTAATCTTCATTGTTATTGGCTTAAGGAACAGTTCCCCGAAGTGGATCTGGGCATTGAGTTTCTGAATAGACACAAATACATCGCAGCCTCTGTCAGTACCTCTTATCTTTTATTTGACTTTGGAGGAAGAAACGGCACGTTGATGTCCACTCTATCTGCTTTAGATGCACTCGATTGGTCCTATAACTGGGAGGTGCAGACCGTCATGATGAATGTGATCCAAAGCTACTACGATTACATCAATGCCGAGTCCATTGTCATCGCTGATAAAGCGACAGTTGAAGATAACTTAACAACCCTACAGGCTGCAATCGCTAGAAGAGAAACTGGAGCCACAAGTCTATCGGATCAATTGCAGGCTGAAACAAGTTTAGTGCAGTCGCAAATTATTTTAGAACAAGATATTGCGATAATGCATATCGCAATGGCTACGCTTGTTCGAGCAATGGGACTTCCTGCGGATACCCCTATCGATGTGAGTGAGCTTCCCGAAAATATCGAGTCTGAGGGAGTGTGCGCTGATATTGCTAATATCATGCAGATTGCCAAAGAGAATCGAGCTGACTTGTGGGCTTTTCGCTCGCGTGTCCTTGAAAAACGTTTTGAAATACGCACAGCCAAATCAGCACTTCTTCCCACACTTACAACCGATCTTGCGGGATCAAAACAATCCCTCAATGGACAACGGTATATTGATGCCTACTCAATGCAATTTAGTGTGAATGTTCCTCTCTTTAGTTCCTTTAAAGACATCAACGAATTGCGTAAAACCCAAGCAGCCCTACTCGAGGCACAAGCTAATTTAGATCGTGTTGAATTAACAGCCTTTTTAGAGGTTGTCTCGGATTATTACGAATTGCTAGCCGGAGAAAAAATTCTTACGCACAGTTACTCTTATGTAAACATCGCCACTGAAAATCGAAAAGTCGCTTTTGCCAAATATGTCGCCGGCACAACGACCATTATCGATTTAATGGTCGCCAATAACGCCTTAAATCTTGCACGTAAACAACTCGCCGATGCCAAAACAAACTTTTTATCTTCTCTTGCAAATATCGCCTATGATACAGGGAATTTAAAAGTGGGTGATTTATGTTTGGGAAATGAATACCCCCCCTGGATGGAAAAAGTAAATGAAGAAGAGTAAGATCTTAATTTTTGGACTTTGCGTATTCATCGTAGGATGTAGTCAAAAAGAGCAAGAGCACCCCTCCTATCCCGTTGAAATCGGAGAGGTGAGAGAAGAAGATGTTCCGGAATTTATCAAAGGTGTGGGACAACTTGTTCCATCTATCTCAGTAGATATCAAAGCGCAGGTGGGAGGTTATCTCACCAATGTGCTCTTTACCGATGGTCAGAAGGTGGAAGCCAACACCCTTTTAATGACAATTGATCCACGTATTTATGAAGCTAAAGTGAGCGAAACAAAAGCTCAACTGGCTGAAAACCAAGCCAAACTGCGCTACGCCCTCGACTTTGCTGAAACCTATGGTGAGCTTGTTGGAAAAGAGTATGTTTCTCGGTTGGAATACGAACAAGCTGTTCAAAATGTCGATAGCTATAAAGCAGCAGTAGAATTAGATATGGCTGCTGTTAAAAAAGCAGAGGTTGACTTAAGTTTTACTCAGCTGCGCGCCCCATTTAAAGGGTATTTAGGTTTAAGAACCTTTGATCCCGGTAATTATGTCGATGCTCTTGCAGATACATCTCTTGTGACCATTAATAGGGTGACCCCTATCTCCGTAGAATTTTATCTTCCCTCCATGTATGTGCAAGAAATTCGAGAGAGACAAAATAAAGAACCTCTCTATTTAGAGGCTGAAATTCCAAATCAACCCGCACAGACACTCTCAGGCGCGTTGTGGTTTATAGATAATACCATCAACGAAAAAACGGGCATGATTCTTTTAGAAGGCAATATTCCAAACGAAGATGAAATTGGGTGGCCAGGACAGTTTGTTCGGGTCTATTTACGATTGCAAGTGATTAAAGATGCAATTGTTGTACCTAAACAAGCCGTTGTCTTGGGTCAAAATGGAAGTGTCGTTTATGTTCTCGATGAAAAGACAATGACAGTAGAAATGCGCATGATTGGCAAGGGACTTGTTTACAAAGATTCTATTGTCGCCCTTTGGGGGTTAAAACCGGGAGAAAAAGTGATCATCGATGGTCAACTCAACCTCTACCCAGGAGCGAAGGTCCATATTCCAAATGACAAAGGTTAAGCGTGAACCTATCCAGACCCTTTATTCAACGTCCCGTGATGACAACACTTGTCATGATTGCGACTATTCTTTTTGGGGTTTTTGCATATAGATCACTCCCTGTGAGTGATCTTCCCAACATCGCCTATCCCACAATCACAGTCACAGCACTCCAACCTGGTGGAAGTCCAGAGTACATGGCCAATCTTGTCGCCACGCCGATGGAACGCAATTTTGCAACCATTTCTGGACTCAAAACACTCTCTTCTACAAATACAGTTGGACAATCGCAAATTATTTTAAATTTCGATCTGAATGTGAACCTTGACTCTAAAGAGGTGGAAGTGCAACAAGCCATCACAGAATCGATGCCTAATCTCCCTCCCATGCCCACCTCTCCCACCTACCAAAAAGTGAACCCCTCCGATACTCCGATTCTCTTTTTGATCCTCACCTCCTCCTCACAAACATTGGCCAATCTCTATGAGACTGGCTACAATATTTTAGCTCAGCCCATTTCGATGATCGAGGGAATTTCTGAGGTTCAAGTTTATGGCTACCCTTACGCAGTGCGGGTACAGGCCGATCCAATGCAACTCATGACACACAGTGTAGATATCAATGCACTGGAACAAACCCTTGTCGAGAGTAATCCCAACCTTCCCGCCGGCTTAATCCAAGGGAGGTACCACGATTGGATGATTCAAGCCAATGGAATGCTCACTGAAGGAGAAGATTACGATGGAGTGATCATCAATCAAGACAATGGAGTGCCTCTTTATGTTGGAGATGTAGCTCGCGGGGTTTCAGCCCTTGAGCAGCGCGATCCCTACTTTCACTACATGACCGAAAACACCGATTTCAACACCATTGTTCTTGCCGTTTCTAGACTCCCTAATTCCAATACTTTAGAAATCTCAAAGGCCATTTTTAAAGAACTCACTACCCTCAAAAAAAGCATCCCCGGCTCCATAAAGCTAGAAACATTTTACGATAAGTCCGTTCCTATTATCGATTCCATCCGTGATGTCCAACTCACCCTAATCATCGCTTTAGTTTTAGTTGTAGGTGTGATTTTTGTCTACTTGGGCAAATTGACAGAAACACTCATTCCAAGTGTCGTGCTTCCCACGGCCATTGTGGCCACCTTTATTTGGATGTATTTTTTTGGATTTAACATCGATACCCTCTCGCTACTCGCTTTAATCCTCTCTATTGGGTTTATCGTTGATGACTCGGTTGTTGTTTTAGAAAATGTCGTCCGTCATATCGAAATGGAAAAACACCCTTTTGAGGCTGCTCTTGATGGATCAAAACAAATCAGCACAACAGTGCTTACAATGTCGCTCGCCCTCTCTGCAGTCTTCATTCCCTTTGTCTGGATGCCTGGAATTTTAGGACGTATCTTTCACGAATTTGCCTTAACAATTGTGATCGCTATTTTCTGCTCTGGATTTATTTCTCTTACGCTCAATCCAATGCTCTGTAGTCGCTATCTTAAAATGCGCTTAAAACTCAAAGACTCCTCCAATTTTTCAGAGAGAATCAATATAAAACTTGTGAATCTCTATGAGAAATTTTTACATCATAGCATTCGCTTTAAAAAAACCACCGTCTTTGTTGGAATCCTCTGTATTGGACTTTCGCTCCTCTTCACACAACTGCTGAGAACAGACTTTATGCCTGCCGGAAATATGAGTATTTTACAAGGGCTCACCCAATGCCAACAAGGCTCGAGCAAAGTGAATACAATTGATCACCAGGTGAAAGTGAACGAGGTTCTGCGCCAATACCCCTATCAAGATGGATTTTTAACCATTGCCGGCTACCCAACAGATGATGAGGGGCTCTTATTTATGCGTCTTGTGGACGCTTCAAAACGACCCAACTCTATAAAGTGTGTAGAACAGTTAAGGCATTCTGTATCCGATGTTGTGGGGATTAATACCTATCTAAAACCCTTTCCGCTCATCAATTTGCAAGTTGGAAGTTCATCTAGCCTGGGAGAATACCAATATATCCTCGTGAGTACCGACTCCAAGCTTTTGTATAAAACAGCTGAGGCTTTCACCAAAAAAATGCGAGAACTCCCCGGATTGGTCGGGGTTAATAGCGATATGCGCAATCAAACCCCCCAACTTAATGTCAATATAGATCGCGATCAAGCAGGAGTATTTGGGGTCACCGCCGAAGAAATTGAAACGACCTTTCAATACGCCTACGGAGGAGGAAGAATCTCTACTTTTTTTAAAAATAATGACTTATACGATCTTATTTTAGAAGTGGCTCCCGGATTTGATCTCACAAGCGCTGATCTCGATCTACTCTATATTAAAGCTCCAGAAACACAAGCGCTTGTTCCGATGACCTCAGTGGCCACTTGGGAAGAAGTTGTCGCCCCCGCCTCCGTTAATCACCTCAATACATTCCCTTCTGTCACCATTTCCTTTAATCTTGCAGAAGGAGAGGCATTGGGACCGGTGATTAAAAAACTCGACCAAATTGCCCAAGAGATCGTCCCTACAAACGTAATTTCTCGTGTAGAGGGAAGCGCGCAGGTATTTATAGAGACCTTTAAAGCACTCAAATGGCTCATTCTCATTGCCATCGTTGTTATCTATCTACTGTTAGGCGTTCTCTACGAGAGCTTTATCCATCCAATCACCGTCCTATCAGCGCTCCCTATCGCCACAGTTGGCGGGCTGTTTACGCTTTGGATTTTCAATATTCCTCTCTCTATTATCAGCATCGTGGGACTGATTGTACTCATTGGCCTTGTACAGAAAAATGGAATTATGATGATTGATTTTGCTCTTGAACACATGCAAGTCTATAACGAGTCGCCAAAAACAGCGATTATAGAAGCTTGCCGCGCCCGTTTTCGTCCTATTTTGATGACAACGCTCGCAGCTATGATGGGAGCGTTGCCTATCGCCATTGGCTTTGGGGCAAATGCTTCTGTCAATAGACCGCTTGGTCTTGTGATTTTTGGAGGCTTGCTATTCTCGCAACTGATCACTCTTTTTGTGACACCGGTAGTATTTCTTTATATGCAGCAATTGCAGGACTGGCTCACTCACAGAAAGAAACCTGAGAGCGTTGCATAACTGAGGCCTGCGTCCGTTTTGGAACGATCTTAATCAGGCAGTGTACCTAAAAGATATAATCAGCTAATCTATTTCTTTTAACTTCAATATGTCTGCTATGAATTTATTTACCACAGAGACCCCAGAGATCACAGATAGGAAGGAAAATGATTCTTTAACAGGAGAAATCATAGGTGCTGCTATTGAGGTTCATAAAAAATTAGGACCAGGACTTCTTGAATCAGCTTATGGAGCTTGTTTGGCATATGAATTGAGGCTAAGAAAACTGAAAATTGAATGTGAGAAGCCTCTATCTATTTATTACAAGGATGTTATGTTGGACTGTGGGTATCGTCTGGACCTGGTAGTAGAGAGTCAAGTTATTGTAGAGATCAAATCTGTTAGTTCTTTGGCTCCCATACATGAAGCTCAGATGCTATCTTATCTCAAAATGTCTGAATGTCAAAGAGGGCTGTTAATTAATTTTAACGTTAAAATGTTGAAGGAAGGCATTCGCAGGTTCAAAATTTAAATCTCTCTCAGTGATCTCTGTGCACTCAGTGGTATTTTTTAAAAGAAGCTAAAAGATCGCCCACTGAAGAATGCAGCCTATCGTTACCATTCCAATAAAATTTACGCATCGACCAAGTCCATCAGTTAGTGCGTGAATCTTCGTTGTTGTTCCACCTCTTGAAGCTCCTAAACACTCTTCTTCTTTTTTTTTACTCTACAGGCATCTTGATGAGCTTTGATATTTGATCCATCAATGGCATAATTTTCATGGTCTATTTCATCCTTGGGGGAGATCTCTCCATGGGGCACCTGTTCTAAATATCCAGAGTATCCCCTCTAAAACGATTCTATGAGATTTTGATGGTCTTCCCCAGTATCCTGATTCAGGTGGTAGTAAGGGATGGATTTTATTCCATAATTCATCTGTCAATATTGTTCGAGCCATATTTTTTCCCTACAGTCAGAAGAACTATATACAGGGTATCCGTTCAGTGGGGGGTCAGATTATCGGAGTAGCGATGCCGGGTTGAAAGGTGGATCGGTAGGCTTGTTCGAAATAAGGCAAAACCTTTCTCCCCTGCTTCTTTAGTGTCATCCAAATTGAT
>JAJACO010000122.1 GCA_022601475.1 Chlamydiales bacterium | reverse complement strand
CCTTCCTTTTATCTTATTTTTGGGACGGGAGTGATTGCTGTTTTTCTTTTGTATGGCATTCTAGATTATTTTGCGGAGGCATTTTTTGTCAGTTCTTGGCTTTATTTGTTGATTTCGTGTGGTTTATCTGTGGCTCGATTGATTGTGGGCAAAAGATCGAAGACATTGGAAGACTTCGAGCCCGACCAAGATGAATAAAAATCAGCCATCTCAGAGAAATCGCTTTTTCCCGACCAAAAACGTGCATCTAAATCGTCCGAATCATTGTCATTGTTTACGAATCTGACAAATGTCCCTTTTCAATAAAAGTTTTTATCAAGAGCTGCTAAATGAGTTGACAAATAGCATATTTGTATGGTAAAAAATTTTACTAATATTAATTTTTTTTAAACAAAGGTTTTTTTTATGAATGTGAATGGTCAGTTTTACACTTTCGGAAACGGTGATTTTATAGCATGTCTTCAAGAGCCACAGACAAGTTTTTCTGAAGAGCTTAAAAAAGTCACTCAATATATTGCATCTATAAATATAGACTACTTCACTCCTCAGGATTTGCAGTCTAAACTGAAACACTACGAAGAGATGGTTTTGAACCATCAGAAGACATATCCCTCTATCGGCAGTTATCTATTCAGCAATATTTGGAGAAATGGCAGTAATTCAGGAAACGATGAATTTTTATATAAACAGTTTAGGGAGGCTGTTAAAAATGTTAGAATAAACCTGGCACAGGCAAGAAATGCACAAAAAATAGGACAGGTCCAAACGCTCTCAGGAAGATTGGCTCTCTTGGGTCTTAGTGAGATGCCTGAAAGTGAAGCCTCTTTAGCTAGAGTGTTTCGTGAAAAGTCCGCGCCGTTGCACCCCGATCGGAATAGAGACGCTTCTTCAAGTGATCTATTCGCGAATGAGGAAGCATTTAAAGAACTTTCGGAAGCCAAAGATTTTATTAAAAAAATATTAATATCCAATCAATAAAGTCGAAATTCCGAATAAAGACCGCAACTACTAACAGGTTAGTAGTTGCGGAGGAGTGAGAGGACAACTCCGAGTACTTGGATGTGATCCTCGCGCAAAATAAGAGGTTGCACTTCCGAATTATCAGACTCTAAGCGGATGTAGGGGGCATCTAAAAAGCCCCGTTTCACAAAAGTTGTTTGCCCCCCGACCTGGGCAATGATAAGCTCTCCATCTACAAATTCCGTTCTTGGCAAGACAAGCAATAAATCTCCCTCTTTGATCCACTCTTCTTCAAGCTCTGAACCTACAATCTTTAATAAATAGCAATCGCCATTCTGAGAGCTCATATAAGAGGGAAGCGTCACAAAGGAGATTTGTGCAAAAGTCTCAATGGGCATTCCTCCCTTAAGCCTTCCAATGAGAGGGATTTCAATGCCCCCTGATTTTTGTGAACAAAGAACCTGTAAGGAGCGCGCTTGTTGTGTATTTTCGGGGAGTTTCCCTTTCTTTTTTAGGGAATGAATGTGGTTATAGACAGATCCTAGAGAAGAAAATCCAAAGTGCTCTTGAATCTCTCTGTAGCTGGGACTATAGCGATTTGTAGAGACGTAGCTTTCAATAAATTCAATAATTTCTTGTTGTCTTTTGGTGAGCCCTTGCATATGTTCCAAATGTAGAGCACGGTTTTATTTCTTGCATATGTATAAATGTTGTTTGTTTTTCCTTTTGTTGTGCGTGATCACAGGATGTGTGCGTGCGAGACTCGATCCTTGTCTCGATTTTGCATGCGTGCAACAAGAAGCGTATGCGCGCAGTGGGGAGTGTATAGAATGGAATGCTGAAGCTGAGATCGCTTGTTTGCTTGAAGGAGAATTGAGTGTAGAAGCTGTTGTTAGAGTTGCGCTTTTAAACAATCGAAAGTTGCAAGCGATCTATCAGGAACTGGGTATTGCCAAAGCGCAGCTTGTACAGGCAGGTCTTTTAACAAATCCCATTTTTGGGATGTCCTACAGATTTTCTACCAATCCAAGTATCACAGATCTGATTGATATGGGCATTTTTCATAATGTTTTAGAAACATTGCTTATTCCCCTTAAAAAAAGACTAGCAAGAGCGGAGCTGGAGGCAACAAAAGCGCGCATTTTGGCATTGGTTTTAGAGGTGATTGCCCAAACTAAGATCGCTTTTTATGAGTTGCAAGCGCATCAGCAGTTGTTAGACCACAAACAAGCTCTTTTACTCGGAGCGGATGCAGCAGCAGATGCCGCTTTGCGCTTGGCTGAGGCGGGCAATTTAATTGAGCTTGAGCTTGCTGAAAAAAAAGTGTTGTTGAGAGAAGCTGCCATCGAATTGGCCTCTGAAGAGCTCGAAGTGCAGATCATTAAAGAGCGGTTGAATGTCTTAATGGGGCTTTGCGGAGAGTGTATTTGCTGGAGGGCAGAGCGTTGTCTATCCCCGTTGCCCGACGAGTTGAGAGGGTGGGAATGCATTGAGTTATTGGCTGTCGAAAAGAACTTGGAGTTAGATCAGGCGCGACAGACAATTTATGCCTCCTCGGCGGGTTTGAGTGCGGCTATTGTGCGGCAGATTTTTCCACAACTTGAAATAGGTCCTGATTCTGAAAGGGATGAGAGTGTGTGGTTTGTGGGACCGGCACTTGCGATGGCGATTCCTATTTTTGATTTTGGACAGGCTAAAAGAGCGGGTGCGCGAGCAGAAATTTTTCGGCAGTATCAACTCTATTTAGATTTGAGTATTGAAGTGCAAGCTAAAGCGCGCGTTGCAAGTGCACATCTACTCAACGCTTTTGAGCAAAGCCAACTCTATAGTGAACAGATCGTTCCGTTGGCAGAGAGGGTATTAGATCATAGTATTCGGCAATACAATGCGATGCAGTTGGGGGTTTTTGGTTTGTTGGAACAAAAGCAGGAGCAGCTTCGGCGGAATATGGAATGGGTTGAGCATCAACTTGATTTTTGGAGGGCATTAACAGAAATTGAAACACTCTGCGCTGGTCATATGATGGAGGGGCTGTGTATCTGATTTTTTTGGCATTTTTGTTGTTTGCAAGCACACCTCCTCTTCCTTGGGAAAAGGCGGAGAGTGAGCGCTTAGCTCCTGCCGAGCCGGATAGAGATTACACTCCGGCGGTTGTTCCTAATGGACACACAGCTGAGTACCGCGTTGTGGATGGAGTTAAGGTGTTTCATTTAATTGCAGAATCCATCGACTGGGAATTTGCAGAGGGGTTAAAAGCAACATGTTGGGGATATAATGGCACCACACCAGGACCTTTGATCGAGGTGGGTGAAGGGGATCAGGTGCGCATTTATGTGACAAATCGGCTACCCACTTTTACAACGGTGCATTGGCACGGCGTTTTATTGCCTTGTGGTATGGATGGAGTTTCTGCTTTAACACAGCCTGCCATCCCTCCTGGAGAGACCTTTTTATACGAGTTTATTTTTCCCAATGCGGGCACTTTTTTATACCATTCTCATCACGACACAATGACTCAAGAGGGGTTAGGTTTGCAGGGAATGATTATTGTCCATAAACGAGAACCTGATACGGCTAACAGGCCTGAGCGAGATTTTTCGATCATGTTGAACGAGATGACTGTGAAGGTGGGAACAGCAAGACCTGATGTCTTTTCAATGGGAGGATTTAATATTCTGACAATGAATGGCAAAGTGATGCCGGCTACCGAGCCGTTAGTGGCCCAAATCGGTGAGACGGTGTGGATCAGATATGGCAATTTAAGTGCGATGGATCATCATCCGATCCATTTGCACGGCTACTCTTTTAAAATTATTGGGACAGATGGAGGATTTGCTCCTGATCGCTCTGTTTTAATGAATGAAACAACGGTGCTTGTGCCAACAGGTGCAGTGCGAGTGATCGAGTTTTTAGCCAATAATCCAGGGGATTGGATTTTTCATTGTCACATGACGCATCATATCATGAACCAAATGGGAGATGGGTTTACAAATACAATTGGAATGGAAGTGGGAGATTTGGATACAAAAATTTCTCGGCTCATCCCCGGTTACAAAACGCTTGGAAGGACTGGTATGAAGGACATGACCCAATCGGGTAGGCCCATTCCTGAAAACAGTATTCCCATGTTGGGTTTTGATGGGCAGTTTGGCAATACCGATTTAGGGGGGATGGCTAACATTTTAAGAGTACGAGAAAAGTTGGAGAATTATGAGGATCCAGGTCCCTATGATTTTCCTAGGGGAAGCGTGGCAGCTCCTCCAACAGAAGAAGAATTAAAACGGGATGGGATACAGTTAAATGCACAATAAAATTTTAATCGTGAATGAAAATCAAAAAGAATGCGAGCAGTTGGAGCTGATGTTGCAACCGATTATTGACGAGGGTGGAGAATTACTTTTTGCCTATAAAACAGAAGATGGTTTGAAAATGTTGCAACAAGAGAGTCCAAAGCTTGTGTTTTTAGACGCTTCAGCTGTGGGTGAAAAGGAAGATTTTTGGGTGGCAGAAGGGGTGCATATTATTTTGATGCGACAGAGAAGTGAGAAGCATCAACAGAGCGAAGATTTTATTTTAAAACCTTTGAAGGCGCATCAGGTGCTTGAGAAATGCCGGTTGATACTTGATCAAGAGACGGTTTTTCCTTTACCCCCCATGTGAAAACAGCGCGGTCGATGTAGCGGGCCACATACCACATTAAAACAGGAGAGACAATGACATCGGAAAAAAAATGTCCTCCTTGCACCACGCGGGTGAGCATCAACCCTCCCCCCAAAAAAAGGGTCAAAAAAAGGCCTGCTGTATAGAGAAGCCGGCTATTATAACGCTTGCCAAGAAGGCAAAGAGAGAGAAAATAAAAACCCATCGCTACATGTCCACTTGGAAAAGACTTTTGGGGATCATTGCGGGTATGAAAGTTAGGAGACCAGAAGGCTCTGTAGGGATGTTTTCCGCCAAATTCGATCACTTGCTTGGGACGCGGCCGCCCCCAATACCCCTTGAAAGCGACATTGACAAGCAATCCAGCACCGATCACTAGAGTGAGAACGACGATCAAAGCTCCTTGTCGCCATTTTTTCCATCGAGAGTTCAAGTAAGAACCAATAAAAATCAAAAGCGCAGAAAATCCAAATAGTAGCCCAAACACCTCTCCGTATTTATACATGCATTGGAAGAAAAAATTGTTATAGAAACCTAATTCAGGCGAGTAAAATAGGCCCGAAAAATAGAGGTCTAGACTGGGAGTAAACGGAGCGATAAGAGCGAGCAATAGCAATAACATGTGCTGGAGGATACTTGTTTTGTTTTTATTTTTCGAATGTTTCGATATACTCGTTCGCATGGACAATCTTTTTTATTTCATATTTTTAGGTAGCGGATCTGTTATAGGGTGGCTAGCTGCTCGCTATTTAGGAGGTCTCAAGTTAAAAGAGGTCGTGCTTGAAAAACAAGCTATAAATGAAAAATTCGAAATTGTTCAAAAGATGCATTCCGAGTTTTCTGAGCAGTTTAAAGGAATGTCTGCCGAAGCGCTTAAGCATAATAATGAAACCTTTATGCAGTTAGCAGAGCAAACATTTGAGAAAAAAAATCAAGCGATTGGCGAGCTCATGAAGCCTGTTAAAGAGTCTTTAGAAAAGTTTGATGGTAAAATTCAAGACATAGAAAAGGCGCGTACAGGCGCCTATGCCACCTTAAAGGAACAGGTGGGTTCTTTGATCCAAACTCAAAAGGATTTACGCTCAGAAACATCCAACCTTGCCAAAGCGCTGCGCGCCCCTACTGTGCGGGGGAGATGGGGGGAGATGCAACTCAAGCGTGTTGTAGAGATGGCGGGCATGCTCGATCATTGCGATTTCTACGAACAAATAACAGCTTCAACAGAGGAGCGCAAATACCGCCCCGATATGTTAGTAAAACTTCCGGCGGGCAAAAATATCGTTGTTGATGCCAAAGCGCCACTAGAAGCGTATTTGCAGTCGGTGGAGATTGAGGATGAAAAATTAAAGAAAGAAAAGCTCAAAGAGCACGCGCTTGCGATACGCTCTCACATCTCTTTATTGAGTAAAAAATCTTATTGGGAGCAATTTCAGCCCAGTCCCGATTTTGTGATTCTTTTTTTACCGGGCGAGACATTTTTTAGTGCAGCACTTGAGTACGACCCAGGTTTGATAGAGGCTGGGGTGGATCAAAAAGTCATTTTAGCTACCCCAACAACACTGATCGCACTGCTTAGAGCTGTTTCGTATGGGTGGCGTCAAGAGAGCCTCTCTAAAAATGCAGAACAGATCAGTGGTATGGGAAAAGAGCTCTATAAGCGGATTGCAGATATGAGTGGGCATTGGGAAAAAGTGGGTAGGGGGTTGTCGAATGCAGTGCAATCTTATAATAAAGCGGTCGGCTCTTTAGAGTCGCGTGTTTTAGTCTCTGCACGCCGTTTTGTGGAAATTGGGGGAGAGAAGGAGATTGAGTCTGTTGAGCCTGTTGAACACATACCTCGTATTATCCAGGCACCTGAGATGCAAAAAGAGCTCGATAGCACGCAATCAGATGATTAACACCGTTCATGGCGCGATGCGGTTGTTGCTCTTTTTCAATCCCAAAATAGTGGGCGATTCGGTTTTTTGAAAGATCCTGTTCAACAAGGGTTTTGGCGCTTTCCTTATCTTTTATCAGACGAAGGGTCCAGTACATAGAGGCCAGATCGAGCCAATGATAAGGCCAATTGAAGTGTTCTTGGAGATCTACGCTGATCAGTTGTGTAAAAAATGCGCGGTCAAAAGAGGGATTTTGGCAAACAAAAACAGCTTCTTTAAAGCCTAGCTCGATTCTTCCCAGATCGTTTGAGATTTCGCTGGCAACGCTTTTTTCGGGCTTGCCTCTTAGCACAGCTTCCCAGGTGAATCCATTGATCTCTAAGCTTTTTGGATCAGCTTCGGCCCAAACTTCAGCAGTTTGAGAAATAATTGCATCGTAGCTGATGATTACACGCTCTGTTAGGGTATCGATGACTTTATAGGCGATTTCTAAAGTGCGGTGTTTTTCGGGATTGAGTCCGGAGGTTTCGGTATCAAGAAAAATTAGGTACATGTTTTTTTAATAAGGCTTGTTTTTTTTACTTTAGGGTAGATAAGGTTTTTTCGGCTATAGCAGTTTAAAGTCAAAAGAAAAATTTAATTTTTTTTAAATTTTCTGGTTTATTGCAAAAATAATAATGATAATATATCAT
>JAJACO010000121.1 GCA_022601475.1 Chlamydiales bacterium | reverse complement strand
GTGGGTTTCTAGGGCGGAAGAGACAGAGTCTCTTGATGCTTTAGAAGGCTTTTGTGTAGCCTTTCACCCCCCTCCTGTAAAATAGCTTGTTTTTGCTGCCCCCAAGCTTCACGATGGATTTGATAGCTCTCTTTTTCTTTTCTATACCGCTGAGCCAGCATCTGTTCATATTCATAAATAGGCTTTACCGCAATTCGATCTGCAGCGCTTTTCCTATCTCCCGACTCCGCCACGGTCAGTAAGAATAATGAGAGAGGGTAGACTCTCCCATCGATATGAATATCAGCAAATGATTGAGTAGCGAATGCAGCTGCAGAAAGAACGCTTTGGGCCGCAATTGCATCCGAAGTTTGAATCACTTCATGAATCCTTTGAGCTGCAAGTCCTAAAATCGGCCCTAATGCTTCAAAAGGAAATGGATTGGGGGGTAAAATCACACGCTGCAATGGAAGAGGTTGTACAGAACCTCCTTCCATCTCTTTTTTGCGTTCCAGAATTTCTTGAAAATCGTTTTCCGATAGAGTACCATTCATTCATTATACCTTTGTATAGAGAGACTTTGGTCGGGTCTTTTTTTTTACTGAGCGTTCTCGCGGATCCATTCTTCAAACTTATTCGAGTCTATTAAAACACGTTTTCCAACTCTTAAGACGCACTTATCTGCAAAGCCGTTGATATTCCTATGGATATACCAACGAATAGAAGTGCGAGTCGGCCACTCTCGATCTCTTAGAAATTCATTAATCGTCATCAATTTTTGTTCAATTAGCGTTTGCATGTTTCCTCCTTTCACAGGCTAAAATATCCTTACGATATCTAAAAAGATATCTTTGAGATACTTTATCATCAAGGCAAAATCGACAAAAGTTGCAAAGAAATATTTAAGCTATTGATTCTGAAAGATCAGTACTTTGAAGAAGCAATCAAAGACTGGGGAGTAATATGGATAGGATGCGACATTTTTTGAGATGCTTTCTTAAAAGCAAGAAACAAATGGGTTCTATTGACCTCATTTCCTTGTCTATTTACAAAGAGTAAAGAGGCGGGTTGTCTGCCTCTGACATACTCCTGAAGGCTTTTAGATAAATGACGCGGGAGGTGTGTTTGGGCATTGTGAAAGGCAATGTTTTGCTGATCAGCATCAAGATCTTGGATTTTCAGGCTCACAACTTGGTTCAGAGGTCGGCCTGTAAAGTACATGATCGCAGCAATAAGAGAATTTCTCTCAGACAGAAAAGAGGAAAACTCATGGAAGGAGTCAAGGGAGATGAGTCGATGTGTTACCTTTTCTTTATCTGGATCTTTTGGGGATTCCAAAAAACCAAACGTGAGTTTAGAAATATAGGAAGCAAAATCAGAGTAGATACTCACTAATTGTTCCTTCTGCAGAACTGACAAAGCTTGCACACTTCTGATATTTTCAATGATTTCTGTATGGCCGATTTTTCTAAGATCATTCACGGTAAAAGATGATCCGGTACAACTTTTCAACGGGATCAACTCTTTTTGATACAAAACCTTAAACCTATTTATGTCGTCTCGCATACAGCTATGACGTTTGATCAAGTCTTTAACCCATATTTGAGCGATTGCAATGAGGGGCATATTCTCCATAACTTCTGTGAATTGATTTACAGAAGATTCCATGTCGAGATGAACCTTCTCTAAAAGGGTCACTTTTTCATCTAGATATTCTTCTACACCGTCTAGATGTGAAAAAAATATCCGCAATTCATCATATGTTTCTTCTTCTTGTGAAAGCTGACTACTAATTAACATTTCCCTCAATCTCTTCAATACGTTGGTTCATTCGGTTGATTGTTTCTGCAAGAGCGCTTTCGCGATAGTGGGCATAGCGTAGCACCATTGAAGGGCTTTTATGCCCTAAAAAACTGCGTAGTTCTACATCTGATGCACCCATAGCTGCCATTGTAGAGGCTGCATGATGCCGAAGCGAGTGAAAGACAAAATCTTTGATCCCAGCTCTTTTGAGAGCAAGTTCCCATGCAGTGCGAATGTCAGTGGGTTGTGTTGAATTTGTTCCGGGGAAAAGAAGAAATGATTGGATTTTTTGATTTTTATAAATTTCTTCTAACATTCTGATAATATCGCGAGGCAAGTAAAGGGATCGCGTTGAACCATTTTTTGTTTCATGCAAAATCGCTCTACCTGTTTTAAGATCTATGTCGGACCATTTAAGATTCATAATTTCACTTTTGCGTGCTCCTGTTGCGAGTGCAATTCGAACGATAAGATAGAGGTAAGGGCTTGCGCTTTCTTTGCACGCTTGCAAAAGTGCTGCTGTTTCGTTGTCAGACAGAATGCGGTCACGCCCTTTCGGTTCTTTAAGCTTAGGAACCTTAAGAAAAGGATTGCGGTGTATCCACTGCCAGTGCTTATACGCAACAGACAATGCATGACTAAAAGCTGCCATATAACGATTTACTGTAGAGGGAGAGCGCTTTGAGCCGCGTACAGTTGTTTCACCAAGGAGTTCTTCTTGGCACTCTACTAGAAGAGCTGGTGTTATATTAGCTAGGAGATAATGACCTATACGCTTTTTCCACCACAAGAGTTGCTGAGTTTGCTTCTCAAGGCTTTTAGGTTTTTTAGGAAGCTCACTCTGTATGTAACGATCGATGAGTTGAGCTACCTTGTGTTTTTTCGACTCTGCAACATGAGAATAGGTCCCTTGGTTCATAGCGGTTTCAGTTGCAGAAATCCATATCTGTGCATCCGTTTTCGTGCCGAAGGTTTTAGCTGTGTATTGTCCGCCCTGCCGTCGAACGCGGGCAAGATAACGTATTTTTCCGTTTTTTGTTTTTCGAGGAAAAATTGTACCCATAGTTGTGTTCCTTTGTTGGTAAGGAAAAAAGGATACAAAATTGTTTGAAATGGAACAACAAGGGATTTGAAATCCCTTGTATGTTAGTCTAGTTTCTCTCGGAAAATATTCGAAATTAAAAAAAATATGCTCTTTTTTGTGACAATTTTGTGACAAATGCGATCTGAAATTAGAAAAAGCGAGCGGCTTATATGCAGCTCTTCGAAAATCTGATATTGAGTGGGTTTGAGTAGAAGTTGTCACAAATTTGTCACATTTGCAGTATTCAAAAAAGTGTCGATCCGCAACATTATGTATAAGTAATTCGTAATGAATATGCTCGGAACAGGACTCGAACCTGCACGGCCGTAAGGCCAAGGGATTTTAAGTCCCCAGTGTCTACCAATTCCACCATCCGAGCGAAGAGAAAAAGAGAATATACTAAATAGATCTATTGATCAACCAAAACTGAATCTCGGGTCATCAATATTTCCTGTAATTCTTGTAAAATAGGATGGTCTGGAGCGTACATAAGCGCTTTTTTAATCACATCCATAGCTTGGGTGGATTCGTTGCGATGGTAATGCATCAATGCTAAGTTTGAAAGCAGCCCAGGGTGCCTTTCAAGATTATGCTTGCTCAGAAGCTCCATCCCCTCCCCCTTAAGTAAACGACGCGTCAAACGCACCCATAAAGGAGGAAACAAAATCGGCGCAAGCCCTCCATGCAGCAAGAGAGTTGTCAGCCGACATCCCCCAATAAAGCAATGTACAAATACAAAGCTCATCAAAATTTTATCTGCAAAATGCATCCAACTTTGTGGCAAAAAGAGATGCGATACCAAAATCAAGACAAGCCAAAAAAAGACCCAGATCAAGTGACTGAGCACTTTTTCAAAAAGTGGGAGCGCTCCATCGTAGAGCGGCTCCCCTTTTTTATTCACCAGGTTAAAGAATCCTGTGTGAGTAAAGCTAAATGTATAGCGGCCACATCGGTCGAAGTGAGTCAAAATGGAAGCTCATCATCCTTGTTAGGTTCTAGCGCAATCTCCTCTTTTTTTACTAGAGGTGGCGGTGCCAAAATCGTTTCTCGCTTCTCCGGTTCATCCACGCCCTGTTTATAACGCTCAATTGTATCAGAAATCAAGGTAGAGGGAGGAGGAATCAACGTAGAAGGAGGAGGAATCAAGCTGGACCTCTCTCCTTGTGACTCATCAGAAGACTCTTGAGACTCTGTTGCTTGTCCTTCATCTTCAGATGTGGTCCGTTTTTTTCTATAACGGCGCCGCTCTTTGCGTTTGTCCACTTTTTGATCGACGATCGCTTGTGTTTCTACTTCTTGAATCAGGGTTGGCTCTTTTGGCGCTTTTAACGGGGCTTCTCGACCTCCTCCAATTTTGATGCCTCGCTCCGATCCTGTTGTCTTAAGAGAGATGCGCACTTCGCGCGTTTCTAAAATTTCATAGTCGTTAACTGGGACTAGAAAGCTTTTAGGTTTTTCTAAAGAACGAAAAAAGCTTGTGCTTCCAAATGAAATCACTTCAACGGCATCAACAAAAAATTCCTCTTGTCCGCCACTTTTGCTATTTCGAATTACAAGTTTAAAACCATCTTTAGGAGTAATCACAGTTTCTACGATTGGTTCTCGTGTAAAGTTCAAGTTTATACCTTCTTTTCTTGTGTAGCCATATACAGCAGTAAATCAATAAGGCGGGCTGCGTACCCCGTTTCATTGTCATACCAGGCTATTAGTTTGAAAAAATTCTCGTTTAACGCAATACCAGCTCCCACATCAAAGATCGAGGAAGCGGTAGATCCAATAAAATCTGAGGAAACTACCTCATCGGTGCAATACTCCAAAAACCCCTTCAAGTGCGTCTTTGAAGCGTGCTCCATTGCCTTGCAAATCTGCTCATAAGAGGTAGATTTTTTAAGGCGTACTGTCAAATCCACAACAGAAACATCTGCTATTGGGATTCTAAAAGCCATTCCTGTCAGCTTGCCCTGCAACTCGGGTAAACATAAGGTCACAGCTTTTGCCGCTCCTGTTGAGGAAGGAATAATGTTTTGAGAGGCGGCTCGCCCTCCTCTCCAATCCTTTTTGGATGGGCCGTCCACTGTAGGTTGGCTGGCCGTCATCGCATGGATGGTTGTCATTAACCCCTCTTCTATACCAAATTCATCAAGCAATACTTTCGCAACGGGAGCTAAACAATTTGTTGTACAAGAAGCATTAGAAACTATCTGATCAGAGCTCGCTTGATAGTCGGTGTGATTTACACCCATCACAAAAGTTGGAATCTCCCCTTTCCCTGGGGCAGACAGGATCACCTTTTTGGCTCCAGCATTTAAATGAATACCAGCTTTTTCGGGTGTCACAAATAAACCTGTCGATTCAATGACATAATCAATGTCTAAATCTTTCCAGGGGAGATTTTCGGGGCTTTTTTCGTTAAAGACTCGGATTTTTTGCGCATCGATATGGATATATTCATCAGAAGTACCCACCTTAGTTCCAAAACGCCCATGTATTGTATCGTATTGGAGCAGGTAAGCTAAACTAGCTGCCGGAACTAAATCATTCACAGCAACAATTTCAATATCAGGATTATGAAGAGCGAGCCTAATTACTAAACGTCCGATACGTCCAAGCCCATTGATTGCGATTCTAACTGCCATTTTCACCCCCTTTTTAAATACCGGGTTGAGCACCAAACAGTGTGCATAATCAGACGCAAAGTTGATTAAAAACTTCGTTTGGTGCTCAACATTGGAACAAACCTAAAAGGTCAAAATATTCAGTTAACGCGTTTAACGCAACTACTCACTCAAATATTCAATTAAGCAAGTGGGAGCATTATCTCCTACACGATTTTTCATGCGAACAATACGTGTATATCCACCTTCTCGTGTAGCAAAGCGAGGACCTAGCTCACCAAACAATTTATTAATGACTGTTCTGTCATTGTTATAGCTTGCTGTGTTGCCAGATTTAACTTCGCGCGCTTCTTTACTGGTGAGCTCGTTGTATCTCACCATTAATTTGGCAATCGCTTCTCGCTTTGTTGAAAGAGTGTTTTTTTTAGCTAAAGTGATCATTTTATCAGCATGGCGTCTTAGCTCTTTTGCTCTTGTCACTGTTGTGACCATTTTTTCATTGTCAATTAAAGACTTGAGCATGTTAGCTATCATGCATCGATTGTGAGAGGATGTTCTTCCTGCTTTAAAATTCCGTTTACGGTGCCTCATAGTGCAGATCCTCCACTTTTGTTCTCTTCAAGAAATTGATCGATTTTATCTTTTACATTTTCGTGATTAATCCCAAAACGATTGAGATCCATTCCTAAACCAAGACCCATTTCTGTTAATTTAGCTTTGATCTCATTAAGAGATTTTTTTCCAAAATTACGGAATTGAAGAAGTTTAGGCTCGGGCATGACCACAAGCTCACCGATTGTTTCGATATTTGCACCATTTAAACAATTAGTAGAACGGACAGAAAGCTCGATCTCATCGATACCTAAAACAAGTTTTTGCATCAATTCGTAATGGTCGTCATTACTCGTTGGAGAAGTCTCATCAAAAGAAACATCATGTGCATCCATTTTCTCAAAAGAAGCGAGATGCATCACTAAAAGCTTAGCTGAAAAAGCCACTGCCTCTTGTGGAGTAACCCGTCCATCTGTTGTCACTTCTAAAATTAAACGATCAAAGTCAGTATCTTGACCCACACGTGTATCTTCCACAAAGTAATTCACTAAACGGACAGGAGAAAAGACTGAATCTAATACGATCTCATCTGCAACCTGATGAGTGAGCTCATGTCGCTCAGAAGCAACATAGCCTCGACCAATTGCAACCTTCAGCTCAATACGGCGTGTCATCGGTTTTGTGACCGTGAAAATAGGAAGCTGAGGGTTAACAACCTCAAAATTCCCCACATTTACTAAATCACCGAGTGTAACTACTTTTTGACCTTCTTCACCCAAATCTTCTTGAGTGATATTCAGCATTGTAATCACACTGGCTTGGTCATGCACACTTGACTCTCCTTCAAGAGAAAGCTTTCTTAGAAGAGCTCCTTTGAGGTTAAGAACGATGTTAGTGACATCTTCAATGACCCCTTCAATCGCCATGTACTCGTGAGGAACTCCTTCCATATAAAAAGAGATAATTGCAGGCGCCTCGATCGCAGTTAAAAGCATGCGACGTAAAGAATTGCCCATAGTATGACCAAATCCCCTTTCAAAAGGCTCTGCTATAAAGCGAGCAAATGTCGGTTTAGCCGAGGATTCATCGAGTTTGATTTTCTCAGGCATTTCAAATTTATCATAAAGAACCGTTGACATGTAGTGAACTCCTTAAGCTCTACGTCGCTTACGAGGGCGACATCCATTGTGAGGAACAGGTGTCTTGTCACGAATAATTGTAACCATCAAACCTGAACTAATTAATCCCCTAACAGCCGATTCGCGACCAGCTCCAGGTCCTTTGAGATTCACTTCTACTTCTTTCATGCCCATCCCAATTGCAGATTTAGCAGCGTCTTGAGCTGCAACAGTGGCCGCAAATGCAGATGACTTTCTAGATCCAGAATAACCCACCTTGCCTGCAGCAGCCCACGCAAGAACATTCCCTGCAGGATCTGCTATAGAAATGATGGTGTTGTTGAAAGTAGCCGATACATGAGCTACGCCGGAAGGCACATTTCTTAAAACTTTTTTGCGGGTTTTACCCCCCTTCTTTCCCTGAACTTGCTTTGCCAAGTGAACTCTCCTTATTCAATACTTATTTATTTTTTCTTTCCAGCGACTGTTTTCTTCTTCCCTTTGCGCGTACGTGCATTGGTACTTGTCCTTTGCCCGCGAACAGGAAGGCCTTGTCGATGGCGAAGACCTCTATAAGAATGAATATTAATTAATCGCTTAATGTCATTTTGAACTTGTCTGCGAAGATCTCCTTCAACAACATACTCAGATTGAAGAAGCGTGTTAATACGGGCAATCTCTTCTCCAGACAGCTTGTCAGCATGCATATCTGCATTTAAATCAAGCCGTGTAATGATCTCTTGTGAACGTGCAAGACCAACACCAAATATATAGGTTAAGCTGATCTCTAGTCGTTTTTTACCGGGAATATCAATTCCAATGATACGAGGCATAATATTTTCTCATTTTTTATAAATTTGAACAGGTATCCTAACAGATAGGATAAATAAACACAACGATTAGCAGAAGCAAAAATACATGCTATCTACCCCTTACTTTTCCTTTCTTCATAAATCCTTCGTACCGCTTCATCAGTAGATGGGACTCCACTTGCTTCATCGTGTCAAGAACAACACCGACTAAGATCAAAAGAGCTGTTCCACCAAAAAAGTAACTGATTGAGGGATCTACGTGTAAAATTTTTCCCACCAAATTTGGCAGGATCGCAATTAAAGCTAAAAATACTGCACCTATAAGCGTGATTCGATTCATCGTGGACTCTAAAAAGTCTTGAGTGGGCTTTCCTTGACGAATACCAGGAATAAAAGCACCATTTTTTTTCATATCCGACGCGATCTGTTCTGGATGAAATTGGGTCGCTGTCCAGAAGTAGGTGAAAAATAAAATCAAAGTAACATAAAAAGCAGTATAAACCCAACTGCCGGGTGATAAAGAGCTTGCAAGAACTCCAAACCAATTTCCTGTGCCTACAAATTGGGCGAGTGTTGCAGGGAACATCAATAGAGAAGAAGCAAAAATAACAGGAATAACACCTGCATAATTGATTTTAAGAGGCACATAAGAACCTCCCCCTTGCACTTCACGTCTTCCCACAACACGGCGTGCATACTGAATCGGTATTTTACGCACTCCTTGAATAATCAAAATCGTTGCGATAATTACAAGAACAAAGACGGCAAAAAGAACAAAAAGCGAAGAAAATGTGAGCTGTCCCGGCTCTTGAGAGTCCAGGTTAAGCTGCTTGATTACAGAACCCATCGTGCTAGGTAGAGAAGAGACGATTCCTAATGTAATGATCAGACTCATTCCATTGCCGATCCCTTTTTCTGTAATTTGCTCTCCAATCCACATCAAAAAAACAGTTCCTGTTGTCATACTAACAACTGTCATAGCATAAAAGAGCCAAGGAAAACCAAACGCCTGAATCCTAAACATTTCTGGTAGGATAATTCCAGGATTAGAAAAATTCATCTGCAGGGCAAAACGGGCAAAAAGTGTCGATTGTACAAGAGCTAAAACTACGGTAAGCACGCGAGTGTATTTATTGACCTTGCGTCTTCCTGCATCTGGATTCTCACGCACCTCTCTTTGTAAATCAGGCCAGAGGGCCATCAGAAGCTGCATGATGATGGAAGCAGAAATGTAGGGAACCACACCGAGCGCAATGACTGTCATCTGCGCAAACGCTCCTCCAGAAAAAATATCGACAAGCTGAAAGAGGTTTTGTCCACCTCCTGTAGCTTGTTTAAAATAGGCAAGAGCCAGCTCTCCGTTGATCCCTGGCACAGGTATAAATACACCAATTCGGCACACAATTAGCATTAAAAACGTAAAGATGATCCGGCTTTTGAGTTCCGGAATATTTCCTATTCGCCTAAATGTTTCAAACATCAGATGGCAATCCCAGCTTGTTTCAGTTTTTCCTTCACACTATTAGACATAGATTCGACTTTAAAGTTAACCTTTTTTGTCAAAGTTCCATTACCTAGAACTTTAATTCCGTGAGAACGTCCTTTCAAAATACCCTTATCCTTTAAGGTTTCGTAACTTACTGTTTCACCATCCTGATAAATTTCTTCGATCAATTCAAGATTAACAACGTCCAATCTGCGAGCAAAACGGGCGTTTGAAAACCCTCTTGTCGGCAAACGACGATGTAATGGGACGCCTCCGCCTTCATAACCGTGACGTTTTGTAGAACCGGATCGGGCCCCCATACCTTTGTGGCCGCGGCAACTCGTCTTGCCTCGCTTGGATCCTGGACCTCGTCCTACGATTTTTCTACGCTTTGAGGGACGGTGCGTGTTTTTAAGTGATTCAAGTGTTATTGTCATACAGAACCTCTCAATTCGAGTGTCTTTTCACGGCTACGTAGCTGTAAAAGAGCTTTAAATGTTGCTTTTACTTGATTAATAGGGTTGTTAGATCCAATGCTTTTTGCAACCACATCTTTTAGTCCTGCAAATTCAAGAATTGAGCGGATACGAGAACCCGCAACAACACCACTTCCTTCAGGAGCTGGTTTTAGCAAAAGTTTTGCTCCATCAAAATCAACCAAAATAGTGTGAGGAATGGTTGTTCCGTTTGTTTCAAAGGTGATGAGATTTTTGCGAGCAGCTTCTCCACCTTTACGAATTGCATCGGTTAACTCATTCGCTTTTGCAAATCCAAATCCGACTTGACCATTGTGATCCCCCACCAAAATAAGCGCCGAAAAACTAAATTTACGGCCCCCTTTTACTACTTTAGAACAGCGGTTCACAAAAAGTACTTTCTCTTCGAAATTGTCGTCTTTTTGAGTGTTTTTTCCAGTCATTAAAATCTCTCAATCAATACTTATTTAAAAAAGTAGCCCGCCTTCACGCGCACCATCAGCGATGGCAGCTACAATCCCATGATATCTATAGCGTCCTCTATCGAAGACTACTTTTTGTACATTTTTTTCTTTTGCAAGCTCTGCAATTTTCAACCCAAGTTGTTTTGCTGAAGTTACATTTTTTTTCTGACTCTCAGTGTTTTTGGAATCTTTAGACAAAGTTGATGTACTTGCAAGGGTGATAGATTTTTCATCATCTATCAGTTGCACATAAACTTGTGTATTACTACGGATCACCTTAAGTCTTGGCTTCTCTTGACTGCCACGCACATGTTTACCCACTCGCATCGCTCTTGTTTTGCGGATACGATTTCTGTGTTTTTGACTACTTTCCATATTCTACAATCACTAAATTAATTATTTTTTACCTGATTTACCAGCTTTACGTCGCACATATTCGCCTTCATAACGGATGCCTTTCCCTTTATAAGGTTCTGGCGGGCGTTTGGATCGAATAGTGGCGGCAAATTGCCCAAGCTGTTGCTTATCAATTCCTTTTAATTGGATGAATGTGTTTTTCTCAACCGTAACTGCTATCCCATCTGGGATGGGCAGTTTGACTGGATGAGAAACTCCAATACTCAAATCCAAAACCTGACCTTGCACAGCCGCTCTATATCCAACGCCGATCATCTCAAGGCGTTTTCCATACCCCTCTGAGACCCCTTTAACCATGTTAGCTATCAGAGACCAATACAAGCCGAGGAAATTCTTAGCTTCTTTTCTACTTTCATCTAATGAGACCATTATCTGCTCATTCTCAATTTGTACAACAAGACCTTCCATTGTCTTTTGTGATAAAACACCGTTAGGGCCTTTTATCGAGACAATGATCCCCTCGATTGTAGCTTCAACTCCTTTTGGGAGGATTATAGGCATTCTTGCTTTTCGTGACATACTCTTGGACTCCTAAAAATATACGGCTACCATGCTAAGCAAAGCAGTTCTCCACCGATCTTCTGTTTTCTTGCTTGCTCACCCGACATTACACCTTTTGAGGTTGAAATCACGGAGATTCCCATTCCACCCAACACTCGGGGGATCTGTCCAAAAGATGTATACCTACGTAACGAAGGCTTAGAAACTCTTTTTAATCCATGAATGATGGGCTCTCTATCAGCTGTGTACTTTAAAAAGACACGCATCGTTATCATTCCCTTCTCTTCCTTAACGAGATGCTGGGCTACAAAACCGTAATGCTTAAGGATTTTCACGATTGCTTCTTTCATCTTGCTATGGTCAAGATCGATATAACAATGTTTTGCCTTACTCGCATTGCGAAGTCTTGTTAGCAAATCTGCAATTGGGTCGCTTAAAGATCCCATGAATATTCTCCTAATTGCTAAGGGTTAACGCCTTAGGCTGCTTTTTTAAATGGTAAACCGAGTTGAGTTAACAGCTCAATACACTCTTTATCGGTTTGAGATGAGGTCACAAATGTAATGTTCATCCCCTGCGTTCTTTTAACTAAATCAAGGTTGATCTCTGTAAAAATCTGCTGATCGTCGATTCCAAGAGAATACGAACCTCTCCCATCACACTTAGCAGAAAAACCACGAAAGTCACGGATGCGAGGGCTTGTAATATGGCAAAAACGATCCATAAACTCATACATGCGCACTCCTCGTAGGGTAACTTTAGCACCGATCACCTGTTCTTCTCTCAATTTGAACTCAGCAATCGATTTGCGCGCTTTTGTAACAAGAGGCTTTTGTCCAGAAAGAAGAGCGAGCTCATTCAAAGCGTCTTGCAGCGCATTCTTGTCTTTAGAAGCTTCTGCAAGCCCCATGCTGATTACAATTTTTTTGAGGGAAGGGATCATCATTGAATTTGCGTATTCAAACTTCGAATGCAAAGACTTTTTGATCTCTTCGTTATATTTTTTCTTTAATCTAGACATAATACATTAACTCTTCGGTTTTTTTAATGAGCGGTGAAGAACTTCTTTGTCATCTCTAATATAGTAAAGTTCTCTGCCAGCTTCTTTAGAACAACGAGTACGTAACTTAACTGCACTCCCATCAATAAAAGGCTTAACATTTGAAATGTTGATCGCAACTTCAATGTCAACAATCTGACCTTTTTGATTTTCTTGGGTGGGCTTCATGTGCTTTTTCCGCACATTTACACCTTCAATGAGAATTCTATCACCATTTAGGGAAAGAACTTTTCCAGTTTTTCCTTTGTCATTTCCTGCGATGACAACAACCTCATCCCCTTTACATAATTTTCTCTTTGCCATATTCCCTCTCAATTTAAATGACCTCAGGCGCCAACGAACTAATTTTAATGTAGCCACGGTCACGCACTTCTCGAGCAACAGGGCCAAAAATACGTGAGCCTTTTGGATTTCCTTTATCATCGATTAGAACACAGCTATTTGTATCAAATCGCAACCACGATCCATCCGATCTTTTGATGTACCGTTTTGTTCTGACAATCACTGCCTTCACCACATCCCCTTTTTTCACAGAGGAATCAGGTTCTGCATCTTTAACAGAACAGATAATAATATCTCCTACACCCGCATATCTACGCTTGGAGCCACCGATCACTTTAAAGCACTTAACTCTCTTTGCCCCGGTATTGTCAGCTACTTTAAGCTGAGATTCTTGTTGCATCATTGCTGTTTCTCACTCTTTTTTATGGATTCCTTACCACACGCCAACGTTTTAGCTTAGACATGGGCCGGCTCTCAACAATTGTTACTCTGTCTCCCATATTGAGAGAGGCTGAGTCTTCATCGTGCGCATAATATTTTTTTGATGTGCGCACGACCTTTCCATAAACAGGGTGTCTCAATGTTCTTTCAACACGGACTGTGACGGTTTTAGCCATCTTTGTTGAAACCACAACACCTGTTTTTACTCTTCGTTTACTTACTTGACTAGATTCGCTCAATTTAAGCCCCCTTTCTTTTTTCATTTCTTATAGTCAGGATGCGTGAAATTTCTTTACGTTTCTGACCAATAAGGTGGGTTTTTTGAGCCTTATTTTCTAGCCCCTGACTTCTTAATTCAAAGATTTCTGCACGAAGTGTCTCGAGTTGAAGCACTAATTCTTCGTCCTTTGTATCTCTGAGATCTTTTGCTTTTAACATATATCCTCTCTAAACCCTTTCTAATCGCTCGACCATGCGTGTTTTTAGCCCTAGTTTCGCCGCAGCCCTACGCAAGGCGTTCTGCGCTTCTTCTTTAGTGACATTTCCCACTTCAAAAAGAATTCTTCCAGGACGTACAACAGCCACCCAATGGTCTGTTCCCCCTTTTCCTTTACCCATTCTGGTCTCAGCAGGTTTTTTACTCACTGGCTTATCCGGGAAAACACGAATCCAAACCTTTCCTTTTCTTCTAAAATAACGGTTAATCGCAATACGGCATGATTCGATTTGCTGTCCTGTAATGCGCCCCCGATCCAAGACTTGCATTCCAAACTCTCCAAACTCGACAAAATTGCCTCCTTTGCTCAAGCCTGTGTGCTGTCCCTTTTGCTGCTTTCGAAATTTTGTGCGCTTTGGCATGAAAGACATGACCGTTGCTCCTTAATTCTTTATCTTATTCATCCAAGTTTTAGGTCGATTTAACCAACACTTAGGTTATTACCGCTTAGAAGAATTCGATTCTTCGCCGTGGTTGATCCATACTTTAATTCCAATACTTCCGTAGGTCGTCTCAGCTCGTGCTGTTCCGTAGTCGATATCAGCTCTTAGAGTGTGAAGAGGAATTCTTCCTTCTTTGTACCACTCTGCTCGAGCAATTTCAGCTCCACCTAAACGGCCAGAAACTTGAATCTTAATTCCAAGCGACCCTGCATCCATAGTGGCTTGTAGAGATTTTTTCATCGCTCTGCGAAAAGCAATCCGTCTCTCAAGCTGTCTTGCGATGTTTAAAGCAACAAGCTGAGCGTCTAGATCAGGTCTTTTAACTTCTTCAACTTCAATCCAAACTTCTTTACCAGTCATTTTGCTTAATTCAGCTTTGAGCACTTCGATTTCTGCCCCTTTTTTTCCAATCACAAGACCTGGTCTCGCGGTATGAATGGTAATCTCAATTTTTCCACTCATACGTCGGATAACAAAACGCGACGCTCCTTGACAGGTGGATTTCTTTTTTAAGTATTCGCGAATCGAAAAGTCTTCAATCAACAAATTTCCAAATTCTTGCTTATTTCCATACCACAGTGAGCGCCATTTCTTAGTTACACCGGTACGAAGCCCAATTGGACAAACCTTCTGCCCCATTTTATTGCTCCTTAGCTTCTTGTTCGCCAACGATCACAGTAAAGTGACTCGTTCTTTTTAAAATAGGGGCTTTTCCCCCTCGAGATTTAGATTTAGCTCGTTTGTAGTAAGGTCCTTCATCAACCCGAACTTCAACTACACGTAATGTTTCACGTCTAGCATCCCAACCCATTTCAGCATTTGCAATTGCGCTGTCGAGAGTTTTTTTAAGCAATGGTCCCGCCTTTAGGCTACAAAACTGCAACTGCTCAATTGCGCTCTCTACAGGTAAGCCTCGAATGAGATCAGCTGCAAGACGTGCCTTGCGTGGCGGAATTCGGATGAACTTGGTACATGCTCTTGATTTATCCATCTCTTTAGCTTCCTCTTATTTCTTCACTGGATGCGTTTTAAACAGTCTTGTAGGTGAAAATTCGCCTAACTTATGTCCGACCATTGTCTCTGAAACAAAAACGGTCAAAAACTTGCGCCCATTATGGACTTCAAATGAATGCCCAATCATCTCAGGCATGATCATAGACCGTCGGGACCAGGTTTTAATTGGATTTTTCTTCCCTTCTTCGTTCTGTTTTCTCACCTTCTTGATGAGATGATGATCCACAAAAGGACCTTTTTTTAATGATCTACCCATAGGTTACTTCTTCCTACGATCTTTAACGATCCACTTCTTGGTTTTATTCTTCTTGCGGGTACGGTATCCCTTAGTCGGCTTTGCCCACGGAGTTTGAGGGATGTAGCCATTATGTCGCCCTTCACCACCACCATGCGGGTGATCTACAGGGTTCATCGCTGTTCCTCTCACCGTTGGGCGAATTCCCTTCCAGCGAGTACGGCCAGCTTTACCATCCACTCGCAAACTATGCTCAGAGTTAGAAAGCTCCCCGAAAGTAGCTCTACATTCCTCTTTGATCAATCTAAACTCGCCAGATGGCATCTTAAGCGTTGCATACCCATTACTGCGTGCAACTAACTGGGCTGAAAGGCCTGCGCTCCTTACAAGCTTGCCTCCTCGACCTGCCTGCATTTCAACATTATGAATGACAGATCCGAGCGGCATAGACTTAAGAGCCATGCAACATCCTACCTTAAACGGACTTTTATCCCCAGATTTTACTTCATCACCACGGCGCAATCCCTTGGGAGCCAAAATATAGCTCTTTTCTCCATCTACATAGTGGAGCAATGCGATATGAGCCGTGCGATTTGGATCGTATTGGATAGAATCAACCTTAGCAGGGATGTTATCCTTGATTCTGCGGAAATCAATGATTCGAAAATGTTTTTTGTGTCCACCACCTCGATGTCGACATGTGATATGCCCATTGTTATTACGTCCATTAGTACGTCTTTTAGGAAGCAGTAACTTTTTATTGGGCTGTATCTTTCCCTTCGATTTCGAGCCTTCGACCTCTCCACGACTTGTCAACTCATGAGTGCCTGGAAGCACCAGCTGACGCATTGAAGGTGTTGTGGGTTTATATTTTTTTGGCATCTTTCGGGTTCACTCCTGAATTAAATATTATCAATGGAATCGCCTGGTTCCATAGTGACAATCGCCTTTTTAAATGCTGCTGTTTTCCCGGGTCGTCCGCGCCCACGTTTTTTTGGCTTTGGTTTTGCCTGAATCGTGTTCACTTTCGTAACTTTTACACTTTGCTTTTGATAAATACTTTCAATAGCAGTTGCAATTTCAGGCTTACTCGCTTTTCTATCCACAATAAATACGTATTTAGGCGCACTGCACTTTGCTACACACTTGTTGTTGTCCGAAGACTGCAGTTGCTCTAACACAGTGGTTTTTTCAGTGATATGTCGCGATTTTACAATTTCGTATGGATTTTTCATAATTCCTCTTTATTATCTCAACAGCTCAATTAGTTCGCTCAAAGCAGACTCTGTCATCACAATCCCTCGAGCTGCGAGCAAATCGTAACCATTGATACATTCTGCTAAAATAAATGCGCTTCTCGGGATGTTGTGGGTGCTCTTTTTAAAGATTGATTGGGAGGAGGCTTCCGCTTCTTTCTCAACCTGATTTTCTCCTACAAAAAGCACACGTCGTCCAGCTAGCTTTTTGCTTTTCAACAAATCGGCTACAGCTTTTGTTTTTGGAGCTTGCAGGGTTGTATTAAAAGCCGCATCTTCTACAACGACAATTCCCTCGCTCTTAATTTTTTCTGATAGCAGATAACGTATGGCGAGCCGACGCTCTTTACGATTGATGCGTACATGCTGATCAAATTTAGGCTTAGGTCCAAATACAACACCTCCACCTTTATACTGAGGTGCAGCCAAGCTCCCTTGCCGCGCATTTCCTGTCCCTTTCTGCTTGTGAGGTTTTTTCTTCGTATGATTAACCTCTGAGCGTCCTTTGGTATTCGCTGACCACTGGCGCGCATTTGCACGTAGAGCAACAATGTAGTCTTTGATCATCTGGCTGTTAGCTTCAATCTCAAGAAACTGATCGTCGACATTCACTTCGCCAGCTTCATTGCCATCTAATTTAAATTTTTTTAGAGCGACCACTGCACTTCCTCAACTATTTCTTGTTATTTGTTTTCTTCTTCGCAGGCTCAACAGAAACCAAACCACCAGTTGGGCCTGGAACTGCGCCTTCTACGATAAGCAAATTCCTTGCTTCATCGATTCCAACAACGCGAAGATTTTGGACAGTGACTTGCTCGCCCCCCATCCTACCTGCTTTTTTCTGACCAGGAAGGCCGCGGCCGGGAGTGGAACGCATTCCTGTCGATCCTCCATGGCGATGAAATCCAGATCCGTGAGAGGCTGGGCCTCCCTTAAAATTGTGTCGCTTAATAACCCCTTGGAACCCCTTCCCTTTAGAAACACCTGATACATCCACAAAGTGAATCTCAGTAAAGAAGGTTACACCAAGCTCTTGCCCCACAGAATACTCTTCCACATTTTCAATTCGAGATTCTGCCAAGAAGCGTCTTGGCTCAACGCTCGATTTGCGAAAGTGGCCCGTCAGTTGTTTCGACATTCTCTTTTCAAGAGTTCGAGGATCCTTAACACAGATTTTATCAAAACCCATCTGAAGGGCATTGTATCCATCAGACTCTCTTTTTTTGATCTGTGTGATCACGTTCGGTTCAGCATGAATGACCGTGCAGACAACAACATTACCTTTGTTATCAAACCGCTGCGTCATACCACGCTTTTTACCCATTAATTTTACTGCCATAGGATGTCCCTATTCAATTATACGCATTTTTGGACAACACCTTTTGGGTTGCCATTGTTTCTTCAATCTATGCCAGAGCGCAGCTTTGCAGTAATGATTCTCCTAGGAGAAACGATTACCGAGAATAAAGCCGTTAACCTCTGAAGGTGCTTGCAGCGCCTATCTAAGAAACGAAAAAAGAGAGCTTAGCAAAGAGGCTGATTTTTGAACAAGCAAAAACTCGCCTAAGCAGTTTTTACATACACGTCGTAGAGGCCGAAGAGCGATTTAGAGCAACTCAATGTGACAGTAAAAGCTGGGTGGATCGCAATGTTGCAGCGCGAGACAACGCAAATCACAAGCTTGAATAACTCAAAAACCAGTTTGGCCAGCTTCTTGATGATTTTTTCGGTTCCTAAAACCAAGTCACTCACCATATGGATGACCTTAAGACTACTTTTAGCGAGCGACACATAACCCCAGCCTTGAAACAGAGGGGCATAATCTTGGCTCACACCAGCGCATTTAGTTGCAAACTTGAACGGTTTGATAATGCCCTTGCCGATAATAGAAAGTATTTTTTTAAAAACACAAGTCGTCGTCAGCACAACGCGCAGCAAATCACTTTTTGAAATCGACCCCCGAGCCTTCCATTGCCTCCCCACCTCTTGATAACTTCGCTGCATTTTATAAGATTTCTTTTTAAGAACGGGAATAGATTTGTAGGCACGAAAAAAATTAATACCAAGCTTAATATTCCCAAGCGAGCTCTTTGCCTTAGAAAGTGAACTGAGAGTATCTTTGTTGGAACTGGGTGTTGCAAGAGTTGCAACACCTAAAGCTGAGCGAATAAAATTAATAACTTTTGTATTTCCGCTCGACTTGCCACAAAGATCGAACACATAGCGTCCTAGGTGCGAATCAATGCAGTTAATCTGAGTAAGCATAGAAATCCCCCTCGTTGCTAATTTATCTTTATATTACTCTATGCCTTACCAAACTCTAGCGCTTGATATATCTTTTGCAAGATCGCGCATGAGCTCTAGTATTTTTTCTACTAATCTTGCCTTAAGAAAAACCCTGGACAAAGCTTTGAAATAAGCACCAAAAGCTTCTCGTAAGCTTTCTCCCTGATAGAGGGGTTTCGACAAGTGCGGTATTGAAATTCTAAATTAAACACTTCAACAGTAACGCCACGCACAAAAAGAGGAAGTCTAGCAAAAGGTCTGATTTTTGAACAAGCAAAAACTCGCCTAAGCAGTTTTTACATACACGTCGTAGAAACCGAAAAGCGATTTGCAGCAACTCAATGTGACAGTGACAGCTGGATGGATCGTAATATTGCAGCGCGAGACGATGTAAATAACAAGGTCGAATAGCTCAAAAACCAATTCCCTTACCCTCTTAATGATTTTTTTAGTCCCCAAAACCAACTGACTCACAACGTGGGTGATTTTAAGACCGCTTTTAGCCAGCGAAACGTACCCCCACCCCTGAAACAGAGAAGCGTAATCTTCACTCACGCCAGCGCATTTGGTCACAAACTTGAACGGCTTGATCACGCCATCTCCAATAATAGAAATTATTTTTTTAACAAAATAACTCGTTGTCATCACAACGCGCAGCAAATCACTTTTTGAAATTGACTCCCCTCTCTTCCAATGCCTATACACCTCTTGACAACTCCGCTGCGCTTTATAAAATTTCTTTTTAAGAGAAGGAATGGATTGATAAGCACGAAAAAAATTAAGGCCGAGCTTGATATTCCCAAGCGAGTCATTGACCTGAGAAAGTGCATTGTGAGCTTCTTTATTAGAGCTGGGTGTTGCAAGAGCGGCAACATCTAAAGCTGAGCGAACAACATTAATAACTTTTGTATGTCCACTCGACTCACCACAAAGATAGAGCGCATAGCGCCTTGGATGCGAGTCAACGTAGTCCGTGTATGTACTAATCTGATCAAGCATAGAAATCCCCCTCCATTGCCAATCTCATCTTTGTATTACGCTGTCCCTTGCCAAATTCTATAAACCCCAAGCGTCGCAATTCCAAGCGTTACCGGAAGCCTAAACCAAGAGGGCAGAGCGTTTGATATAAGTTTTGCAACATCGAGCATGAGCTCTAGTGTTTTTTCTACTAGCCCCAAGAAAATTTTGGGCAGAGTTTTGACATAAACACCAAAAGTTGCTTGCGCATTTTCTCCTCGACTAACAGCGTCTTGATAAGCGCGGTATTGAAATCCTAAATCAAACACTCCGGCAGTCACACCACCCATGTGATTAATCATCATTACAAGCGGAAATGCTGCACCTATAGAGCGTGCTGTCTCTGAAAGCTGCACCTTTCCATATTTCCCAAGGTTTGAAGTCCATCTACATGCACCAAATCCAACGATATACGTTGCGGAACCTACAGCCTTTCCAAAAGTTACTCCAGCAGCTAAAAACTGTTGTGTGCGCCCTTGAGCGACACTGTTGTATTTAGCAGTGTCCTTATTAAATCCAATCGAGTGCTCAAACCACTTAAGATCAACTTTTTCGCCGTCGTTTTTAACCCAAGCTTTAGCCAGTTGAAAAAAGGATATACACTGACGAATTAAACCACGCATCACACCTGCGAAGATGTTAAATATTCCCATGACATCGCGCCCAACTTTGACAGCTTCACGTCCTGAGTCTAATCCCTCAACGACTGCATCATCGCCGGTAAACACTCTAGCGCAAACGCTAGCAGTATCTAAACCCGCATCAATCAACTTTAAACTTTTATCCCGTCCTTCGGGAGAACCAAAAAAACTTTCAAAACGCTTCCAAATAGATGGCTCGCTACGATCACCTTCATCAACCAAAAAATTGCGACAGCAACTGCCGGCTACATTTATTCCCATACAATTATCCTTTTATTTCCCATGAATTTTGAATTCGCAAAGAAGCAGCATAGCAAT
>JAJACO010000120.1 GCA_022601475.1 Chlamydiales bacterium | reverse complement strand
TATGTTTAGCCCATCTTATTCAAAACCGTCTAAAATTTGCTCTTGTTCACGATTTTTGGTGTGATAAAGAGCAACACAAAGGTAAACATATTTCTATATTTGAAGGAGACGGAGAATCTGGCTTTATCCCCATTTCTCTTGATCAAGAAGTTTCATATAAGAATTCTAAAGAGCCAGTCATTGTTTTTGGTAGTTGTTCATATTCTCAGGAAATGGACAAAAAACTTTTTAAAAAAAGAATGGAGCAATGGCAACTAAATATTTCAAAACTCATATTAGCGAATGAGGTGTTTTATCCTCATTATCCAGCTGTAAGTGAAGATATAAACTTTAATAGTGAACCAATTATCCCTGATGAACCAATTTTGCAAACCATGTTTGCCGATCTTTCTAAAATGCGTGGCATGAGTGCAAAAAATCCTTCTTTTTGCTGCATTACTCACATCTATCCAGCAAGTTTATACGAGTTGAGTCAAGTGTACACAGAACAGCTACCCAAGTCGTTTGTAAGTGGTTTATCTACACAAGACAAAAATAACCATAAGTAATATTTTTAATATTTAGTAAAATTGGATAGTTTTATAGGTCGATAAAAGCAATACTATTTCTTTTAAGTAAGAAAATAGTGATTGAGAAACAAATATTTCATGTTTAGAATTAAGAGTTCGATAAGTTGTTTTTTTTGAGAAATTAATTATGTTAGATCCTTTAAGTAATCGTTTTTTACCAAATTTACTGACTTCTGAGGCATCTTCGACTAGTTCGCCAAATCTCCTATTAGCATCAAATGTAGTTAATTTAGAAAGCGAAAACCATACAATTCTAAGCAAAGAAAAATTAATTTTTTGCTACAAATCCATTGAAAAAGCAGTGCGTTTTTGCGTAGAGCGTGAATACAATGAATTTGATGCGCTCACCGCTACCACCTGCTGTCATGGCGTTGCATTGCTTGTCCGTCGCTTGCTTCTTGAAGTTACGCGCTTCGATTTAGATGCCATTCTACATGAAATTCAACACAAAATTACTCTATTAGAAAGCGACCTTTTAGCAGATGCTGATTTAAGCTTTTTTGCACACTCTAGTCTTCCCTATCAATTTATCTTGTTAACTCAATTGCACATATTAAAAGTCATTAAGGTAAAAGACCTTGATAGAGGATGGCTCACTTGTGCTCAAAATCTTAAGATGATATATCCAATCGGTACACGGTTTTGTGTGGATTTAGTGAAAAAACTGCGAAAATATTTTTCAAATTATGTCGCAGAAAGTTATATGAATTATGCGGATTCTCTTGATGAGGTGCATTTCAACGATGTTCCAATCAAGCTGTGGAAAAAATATGTTCAGCCTGAGCATATTCGCGTCGATTGGAGCGGAAGAAAGTACGCTTCGTGCATGTATTCAATGCAAATTGTCCTGTGTCATCTAATGCAGTCAAAAGCAAAAATTGTTGTAACAAGTGACCTTAGGTGTGAGCAAGGAAAATTTCGAAATTCTTATATTCAGGTGCTTCAATCTAAAGAAGGTAAAGGTTTTGTTCCGTTAAATCTTAATGATGAAGCCAACTTGGATTTTAATATGAACGAACCTGTGGTGGTTTTTGGTGGTTGCACCTATTCTGATGCATTATGTATTGAATCGTTGAGATTAAAGATGGATCCTTGGATGTGTCGATTTCCCAGTTTAGTTTTAGCATGCGACATACTTTATCCTCAGTTCCCCATGGTTCGAGAGGATTCTAATTTCGATTACAGTCCAATTAGACCCAAGGAATCACAACTTAAAGCTGTGATTGCGAAATATTCAAAAGTAGAGGGGGTTTCTTCAAAACAATCCTCTCTGTTTTGTTTAGCTCATATTTATACGGCAAGCCTTAAGCAAGTTCTTCAAGCTTCAAAAGGGAATGGTAATATTTGTTTATCGGACTCATTTATCCCTAGTAATCTTAGAGAATAATCAAAGAATTAAATCATTTCTATTTCAAGTTTTTCAAGATTCGAACTCTGATGCACCACACTGTTTCTTCAAAAAATAAGACAATCAAAAAGGCTAGAATACTCGCTCCAACGCCTGCAGTAAATGCTTGTGCGGAATTTTGTGTATTAAGATTTTGTACTGAAACTGTCACGCTACATCCAATGACCCAGCATAAAAAACTTAATGCCAATTCATACTTTCTCAGTCTGTGCACAACAATCTCTTGTATTAGGTAGCCGATAACGACAACAATTCCCAAGTTGGCAATAAAGATACTCACAAGCCTTTCTGCATAGGTCAGAACTTCTGGCCAGCGAACAAATGTAAACACGACCGTTCCGGCTATTCCAATAATTGTGAGTTCTTTGGATCTGCTTGTCCATGGAAATATTTCCTCCCACGCTGCAGAAGCAAAATAGATATTCACAAGATTGGCGCTAAAAACTGAGAGCACAAGAAAAAATATCACGCATATCAGATTGAAACGACTTGAGTTCAGGTATTGTAAAAAAAATGCGCCGTTTTCTTGATCGACGAGGAAAATGGCTAGGCATTCAATGAGTGTTGTGAAAATTATAAATAGTGAGAGTGCAAAGTAGGCGTCAGCTGGTTTACGTCGATGTCGAAAAAATGTAGGCAGGTTCACAGTACCAGGTAATGCCAGCAGGAGTGAGGCGATGACAACGGGGATGGAAACTTTCCAGGAGCCACTAAACTTTGGGTGGTGCTCGTTGAGAAATAAAGCATATAGAATGAAAATAAACAAAAAGGGGAGTGCGATCACGTTAAACCACTTGATTAAGCGCATGCCTCCTATCGACAGCAGCGCGATACACGCCCCTAGCCCAATTCCTATTTGCAGGGTTGAGATCTGACTGAATCTCGCATACGGCTCAAGAACTAAAGTCAGCTCCGAGACTGTGTCTGAAAGCTGGATTGAAAACCAAAATAAAAATGCAAATGAAAGAATCACGCTGCCAACAATACAACCTATTTTACCTATGTATTTTTGCAGGTTCTCAATTGCGTTTTTTCGCCCATCCACTGTCATTGCTATTGTTGCAAGTCCCACGATCCAAAGTATTAAGTTGCCTATGATTATCGAAATAAGAGAGCTTCTTACACCATGTTTTTGCCCAAATTGCGCGCCCATGAGCAGAGAGGTTAAGCCAAAAGCTGCAATTTGAATGCTCGCTAGCTGCCAAAAATTTTGGTTCTGATCGGGTAATATTTTGGTTTTTTTCACGTGCTCTTTTTGTGGCGAAGATGATGTATTCAATCTTATACTATTGATTTTTCTTTTTTTCTCAATTAGCGTTAGAAAAAAGTGAAGGATATCATGAATCAGGCGCACGCCATAGGTGTTCAAAAAAAACAGTCTGCCATCTCTCTGACCGCTATTCAGGTTACTGGCGCAACTAGTTTGCCTGTTTTAGGCTCAAGTATCGGGTTATATCACGAGTATGGAGGTTTGCACGCTTTGATCATCCTAGTTTGCGCAAATTTTTTGATATGGCTTGTGGCTGTCGCAATCATTTCTATGACTGCAGGGACGACAAAAAATACTCTCGATAATGCCCGCGATTATTTGGGCAAAACCGGAGCTTTTGTTGCTGCTCTTATTTTAATCGTTTCTACGATCGCTTGGTTTGTAATTCAAACTAACTACGCCACACAAATCATCCTACACATCCTCCCAAGCGAAAATGCGTATCATATCAATACTTTCCTGCAGGTTGGTGTGGGTTTGGGAGTTTTTAGCACTTTGGTTTCTATGGAAGGAATTAATGGGTTAAAGTGGCTCGCTTTGATTGCTTTCCCTATTCTTGTTGTCGCTTTTGTGAGTAATCTTTTTCTGATTCCAGATACTCTCTCTCCTATTTTTGATAGTGTGAGCGCCTCGATTGGAAGTTTAGCTATTGCAATTGGCACAAGTTTAAGTGTGGCTGTCGATTATCCCACTTTTTTTCAACACAGTCAGTCAAAAAAACACTCTTTTATTGCTGTGAGCGCCATTCAGCTCATCACTTTGTTTATTGGAGTGGGTGGCTTATTTCTAGGACGGTATATTAGCAATAGCTTAGAGGGGTGGGATGTCATTTTACAAGGCTCCTCTATGGCAGCCCTTGTTCTTTTCTTCGTGCTTGCTGTGCTCTCTTGTCTTTGTGTCAATTCGGTAAATATTTACTCAGCCTCCATCGCCTGGGAGCTTGTAGCTCCTGTTTTGGCCGGGCGCAAGGAGTACACAATTTTGGGATTAGCGCTCACATCCATCTTTGTTCTCACTACAAATCTTGTGCCTATGCGCACGTTGCTCGTTGTTACGGATGTATTTTTAAGTGGATTGTGCCTGGTACTTGTCTTGGGCTATTTAGGCAAACTATGGCTCAAACAACCGCTTGAAAAGCTAGATCGGTGGATTTGTTTAATCGGACTGCTTGTAGGAACAACGATTGCCCTGATCGGGGGGCTTCAAAAAGAGGTCGTCCTCTCTTTACTCATCTCTGGATTTCTTGTGAGCATTTTAGTGGTAGCGATCACCGTTTTGGGACGAAAGCTTGTGATTACAAGACAATAGCGTGGTTGGAGCGTTCTCCAACCACTTAAGCTCTTTTAAGAGATCTTTTTTACAATCCCACCTATTTCTATGTGTAAGCCTTCAGGGCCGTGGATTTTTAAAACGACTCTTTTAATGCCTGGGATATACTCATCCAAACCCTTCCAGTCTGATGAACGTGTTCTATATGCAAACTCTCCGTCTATATTACGAAGGTAAAGATCTTTGTTGGTTTTGAAAAATAAATTTATATTACTCTCCTCAGCGAGGTGCATTTGAGCAAGGTCTTTCATGTCTTCATCAACAAATTTATCTAATCGAATTCTTTCATTGTGATTGATTTTTAACACAACTGTTGGAAATTGACCTTCAACAAACCCTATAAGTGTCTCATTATCAATATCATTAATGTTTATGATCTCTTCCTGTTCCAATGGAATAAGTGCTTTTGAGTCTGCAAATGCAAGTGTGGCGCAAGTCATAAATAAAAGCGTAGCGAGTAATTTTAAAGAATTTTTCATCTGAACTCCTTTATGGTTAAAGTGATAGAATAGAGTAAATCTTTAGACGAAATAAAACAATCATATTTTGTTTAAAAAATACTTTATTGATACAATGAATTTATGTCTGAATTAAATATTAGAAATATTAGATCACATAATATTCAAGTAATTGAAAAGCTTGAAGTAAATCAGCGGTTAAAAGTTGATAAGGCAGGGCGGTTAAAAGTAGCTGAAGGCTTTTCTAAGCTTGTAGGGTCGATCATAAAAAATATCCCTCAAGAAGCTGAACAAGCGACGGTGGATTTAGCTAAGATAAAATTTGAAAAAATCGAATTTGGCACCGATGAGTATATCAATTTTCAAAAGCGTCTTTCCACTTTACATATTGTGAGTCAAGGAAAGCAGGAGGAGATCGCGTTTATATGGTATGATAGGCGCTTTCAGAATCTTGTGGAAAGTGGGGTTGAAGCTAGAGTGGCTGAGGCAATCGTAACCGCTGAGATTTGCGAAGATCATTCCATTTCTGAGGCTTCTAAAGCGCCTCTTTTACCGGAGGCTACACAAGGTGGCACAAGCGGTTCTTATTTTTTAAAAAATAGAGGCGGAAAAAAAATAGGGGTTTTTAAGCCTCAAGATGAAGAAATATTTATGCCCAATAATCCACGAGGGCGTAATGCGCAATATTTCGAAGAACGCTTAGGGCCAAGATCAGGTCATATTCGAGGAACGAGTTTTTTAAAAGAAATAGCTGCCTATTCGATAGCTAAGGATTTGTTTGACCATGTCCCGTTAACGACTAAGATAGAAATTCCTTTTCGTAAGATGCCGGAGAGTGCTTCTGTGATTCGTAAGATGGGGTCTTTTCAAGCTTTTGCGGAGGGAGAGCCTATTGAAGGGTTGATAACAGAGCAAATTCGAGATATGCCCATCAAAGAAGTTCAAAAAATGGCTCTTTTTGATTTGATGGTGGGCAATAGCGATCGAAATATGGGGAATGCATTGTATGATTCCAGCGAGGAAGTTTTAACTCCAATTGATCATGGCTTGGTTTTTTTAGATAGCTTGGACTGGATGGGTGGTTACCCAGTTTCAGAACTAAGCTGTCAGTGGGTTGTTTGGCCTCAGGTGAGACAGCCTCTAGAGGAAGAATTAGCAACAAGTTTTTCTGATTATAATTTAAATTTAGAGAAAAAATGCCAGGATTTAGGAGAGTTGGAGATTTCTGAAGGATCTATCAGAGAACACAAAATAAGAATTATTTTTCTTAAAGAGGCTCTTGCTAAGGATCTGACTTTAGCTAAAATTGCTCAACTGTGTACTCAAACAGAGGAAGAGAGTGCTCGTCCCACTTTTTTGGAGGCAATTGTGCGTGAGATCATGTATAGTTTACTAGAAGAAGATCAAGTTTCTAATGAAGAGGAATTCTTCAAGAGATTCACTGAGATCACAAAACAAAAGCTACAGGGATTATAAAATGCATATTGATGAGTCCACTCCTATTCAACTTATTTATCATGCTGGAGCGCCCGATGAACGGATTGTTGTGTGTTTCCCTAAAGGGTATGGAGATTCTGCTGTTTTTGGTAAGGAGGATGCATTTTTGGAAGCCGCGATGAAACAGATTGGAATTGTTATCCCTCCTGCAAAGCGAAAGGGCTATCCCGAATGCGAGCTTTCTTCTGTCCAAAGAGCTATTTTTTTAAAAAATGCTTCGTTTGGAAAGGCTTTCTATGAAATTTATTTTGTAGAGAACATGGATCCCACTCGTTTCAGCTGGAAACGAATTTAAGTTTAAATTTTTTTCTGTTCGCTTTTTGTAAAGAAAAAACTACTCCTGTCTATTGGTAAAGATCGATAAAATCAGCTTATAACAAAATTGTTTGAAAATAAAAATCGTGCTCACAACCCTATTTCGGGGGGTTTTTTTAAAAAACTTTTTCTTTTTTTAAGATTTTGATAAGGTGAATCTTTGTTTGAGAAAACATTGAGTCAAGGAGGCACGTATGGCTATTCAAAACAAAGATGGGATGAATGAACTGATCACTGGATTTAATCAGCTCAGTATAAATGAGAAGCTACCTGCAGAGAAAGGCAGCTTATGGCCTTTTGCCATCAATGCACTCTATTTTGGTTCTCCATATTTAGATCAGGTTCAAAGGGTTGCTTTGGATAATTTGTTCGGTGGCTCGGTGGCGCTTCATTCGGCTGTTTCTAGTACAGGTCTTGCTGAGGTGCTTCCTTCTGGAGATACGATCATGTTGGTTTTTAATGCGATTGTTGCAGGCAGGTACTGCTGGAAGCAGTTGCGTGGTACATCTCAATCTCAAGAATTGGTTCAAACGATCAATCGAGGCAAACTCCCTTTAAAACCTTTGTTTGGTGACAACAAAGAGCTAGCTATTTCCTTTGTAAATATGAATAGAGAGCAGTTAGAGGTCGTTAATTTTGATGGTTATGTGCTTGAGGATTATGAAGTAAGGTCGTTATTTATAGGGAAAAAAGAGAGTGATTTTCAGCAATTAAACACATTATGTATCACAGAGAGTCCTGAGGTTGAAGGAGCGTATTTAAGGATTAAAGAGCTGCCTAAATTGCAAAACTTGTCTCTGCAAGGATGTACTGCATGCAAGATAGAATTAAACGATGTCACCCGTTTTAATTATCTGAATATTAACGGATGTGAAAAGTTTGAACTTAAGCTCAGCTCTATCGGCCTCAAAAAAGCTCAAACAGCAACAACATTTTGTATTGATCAACACCTCACTTGCGTGGATTTGAGGGGTGTCGAGGGTCTTACATGCGCCCTCTTGCATCAAGTTATTCAAGAGTCTCCAAATATAAAACAATTAAAACTCGCTAAACACCAAGAGCTTGATGGAGAAATTGACCTCAAACTATTGGAAGGTCTCGAAAAAGTGAAGGTTAAACAGTGCGACAAGCTCACCTTCGCCTGGAATGTGGCAGCCAAACAACGTGTTGAGCTGGATGTGGATGAGACTGTTTCTTTTGTGCCAACTATTGATGCGGTGTGTAAAGAGGAGAGTTTATTGCAGGCCTGTAATACAGATGAAACCCCGCCAAAACTTGAGGCGAGCTATAATCAATTGGAAGATGCCATTTATTTTGTCACTTCGAACAAGTGTAATCGTGTGAATTTGCAGGGATTCAAGATTACAGATGAGGATCTTCAAACGCTTGTACATGGAAATCCGGATATTACATATTTAGGCATTTCGGATTCTCAACTTGAAACTGGGGCGGCGCTCAAAGAATTTAAGAGTTTAGAGACGCTCAGTATGACGGATTGTCAATTTAGCACTCCTGATTTAGGTGATCTTTCAGAGATAAAAAATATAGATCTAAGCGGCTCCGAGATTCCACAAAGTTTGTGTGCTCTAGGGGTTACTCAGCCTGATCAGGCTGTTGAGTTTGCAAAAACCTCTCAGCTTCAATACTTAGATTTTACTGGCATCAAAAAGCTTGGAATCGAGCATTTGCAGTCAATTATTGTGGACTCTAGCGCTATTTCAACTTTGATTCTTCGTAAACATTCTGGTCTAGATGGTGAGATCGACCTCAGATCGTTGCAAAATCTCAAAAAAGTAGAGGCAATAAAATGTAAGGGGCTCGTCTTTATCTGGGATGTAGCGGTAAAACAACGTATTGATTTGGATGTGGACAAGACTGTTGTTTGTTCACCATCTTGTGAAGATTTGAATGAAATCGAGGAGTTAGTTGAGACGTTGAATGAGAAGTTTGACCAAACTCTGAAAAATTCATTTTCTCAATTTGATGAGGCTAAAAAGTTTATAATAACAAATGCTGCAGGTTTGACTCATGTGAACTTAGAAGGCTTTGAAGTTTCGGATGCCGATCTTGAAGAGATTACAAATGGAAATCCAAATATTACACATCTGCTTGTAAAAAATTCTCCTGATTTGATTACAGGAGAAGCCTTATCTCGTTTAAAGAATTTACAAGGGCTAGGGATACGAGGGTGTAAGTTTTTTATTGGTAGTACATTGAATATCAGTCATTTCAAGAACCTTAAGACCCTTGCTTTAGGGCAATGTCCATGGGCAAATCCTGAGTTAGGCGATCTAACACAACTGGAAGGGGTTCATTTAGGAGAAAATAGTTCCTTGAAACCCAGTTTAGTCTCGCTAGGATTTAATAATATGACAACAGCTATTGACTTTGCAATACAATCAGAGCTGCAATACTTAGACTTTACCGGTATTCCGGACGGGACCGGTGCGCTATTTGACTCATTATTTGCTCAATTCGATGGCATTAAAAGCCTGATTATTCATGGTCAAGAGAATATTGTAATTTTTAAGGAGCTCTCTCGTTTAAGGGTTCTAGAACAACTTGATATTATAGATTGTCCGCAATTTAACATGAAATTGAATTTGGATGAATTTGCATTAAAACAATTGAATATCTGCGGTTCAATAAACTTTGATTCTAAGATCACATGTCACAGGCAAGTCTATGAGAGCATTCAGCTTTTCAATATATTGGGCACACGGGCAAAACTTCAAATTAACGACGAATAGCCCTACTTTAGTGAGCTGACTGGTAGATTTGTTCCATGTATGTGGGATTTTTGCGCAGCTGTCGGGAGTCTATATATTCGGAGAGATTACGAAAAACATGTAGCGTGATGCCTCCACAGCAGAGTGTGAGAGCGCTATCTGTTACAATTCCACCAATGGCAAGTCCTGCGCACGAGCCGAGCGCAGCGACTGCTGAGAGCGTAAAGATCACCCGCGAAAATGTCTTGTAATGCACAAACGTGTGATAAGAGCACGCTGCCTCCAGGGGCAAAAGAGCCATGATGACACCTCCTGCAGCGAGTGGTGAGATCACATTGCAAAAAGCGAGTGTATAAAACACCAACTGCGTCACAAAAAATATCACTTGCACAAGTTCTGCCAGCGCAATTTTTGAGGCTGTTTGCTCGGGTGTTTGTTCTGTAACGGATAAAATTTTTTTAGCTTCACTCGCTCTAAATACGTATTGCAGGGGGAGGAATCTGTCGGGAATTTGAAAGGGCATACATTAACCAATTTTTTTGGGTTTGAGTGTAGTGCGGGGGTGAATTGAGAGCAAATAAATAAATTTTATTTACAAGTAATTGTGATTTAGGTTTTTAAATTGTTTTAAGCAGGAGTACCAATCTTTATCCTTTCTTTTTGTTTGGGGAGTCTGGTATGTTGATTGTCAATTCAAATATTGAAACCCAGTTTGTATAAAAATCTCTTTTGGAAGGGGTCTTGTGTGAAATCGGGTTTGAACAAATAAAAAAGAGGAATAAATTATGGCGGCAATTGTACCAGACAACAATGGTCAAAAAAACACATGGTCTCAAGCAGTGAGCAACGGCACAAGCAAGGGGATTGCAGCGCTTAGCTATTTAGGTAAAACAGTCACTTATGGCGCAAGCGGATTGAGCGTCGGAGCAGTCAATGCTTTGGCGATTTTAAAACAAGTGGATATTCTAGCGTATGCCACGATTGTGGGGTACAAGGAAGCACCAACCGTATTGAGAAATGTGGTAGGGCCGGTTTCGGATCAAGTCATAGACAATTTTGGAACTGTCGCTCTTGCTGTTGATAGCTTCGTGCTTGTAACAATTGCAGGGAGTTATTATTTGTTAGGCTCTAAACAAGCTAAAGTTGTAGATGATAACAAAAAAATTATTGAAGAGAAAAAGGAGCTGGAGAAGGCGATTGGTATAGATAGTCAAAAGCCCAAACACGTTCAATTAGCGAATGGTAACGAAAAAGTTATTGAAGAGAAAAAAGAGTCGAAGCAAGGAATTGTTTTAGAACCTTACCAACTAGAGGCGTCGCCAGAAGATTTAAACCCAACAGCATTTTTGGAAAAATCGGAAGAAGCGTCGGGAATCGCGACAGAGTCAAACACATCTCAAACTGTCGAAAAGGTGCTTGAACAAGCAGCACTCAATAACATAGCGCTATTCGGTCTGCTACCGGTAGAAACAAAGACATTAGAAGACTTAGCTCACAAGGTTCCAGGTATTGAAGTTTTAAGTTTGTGCAATGCAACACTTACAACAAATAGCTTTGATCCGTTTAAAAAGCTCACAACCCTCGATTTATCAGGAGTTTATTTTGAGTCGGCTCTGAATTTACCATCTAACTTAGAAAAGTTGGTTATTTCACAGTTTGATGGCGATAAGCTTTTAGAGAGTGTGAGCAAGCTCAAGAACCTCAAAGAAATTGTGATTGTTGAAAATCAGGAGCAGAAGGTAGATGGACTGCCGGCAAATATGAAGGTTTCTCATTTGAATCAGAGGGAGGCCCTCGAAGCTTTATCCGTTGAGGGAGAAGTTCGATAAGCTATTCTGTGTTAAGAAAAAACTTGCCCAAATAGAGTTTCGATTTTGTGATGGAACTCCTGAGGGATCTTGAAAGAGGAGAGGTGTGTAAGAGAGCGACTGAGTGTGAGCTCTACGAGCCATGTCTCCTCTTTTTCTGTAAAGAGAAGCGCTCCATTTGGTCGCTCTTTATTGAGGTAGCACTCTCCTCCATAGCGATAGATATCTTGAATGGGTGTGTGCAGCTGTAGCAGTCCATCATGTCTGAGTACTTTTAGTAAAAAAGCGGATGTAAGCGTCTCGGGGTTGATGGAGAGAGGCAGGTGGTGCAAAAAGAAGATGAGTAGATGATAGAGCTTGGGAGCGGGTTTGTCTGGCATTTGCGAGGTTTGCAGTGAGTGCATGATGTGGTGCGCAGCCATGAGTGCTTCGTAGCTGTCGCGAATCTTGAGGTGTTGGGTGATGATCGAGCCGCCATGGAATCTGTGTAGATTTTTTTTACCTAGGGTGTAATGAAACTCGGCCTGTGTCAGTGGAGAGGTGAGTGCCACTTGTTGTAGGTAATGACGCTTTTTCCCTTTTACGAAAAATTTAAGAAGTCCTTCGGGTGTGAAGAGGGTGAGGATACGGTCGTATTCTTTAAAAGGGAGTGCATGTAAAACAACTGCTTCAGCGCGTAAGGGTTCTTGGTTCATCGGAATAGACGATGCCCAAGTTTTTGCTTGTTTTCAACGTTTTTTCTTGGTACGCTGTCCTCGCTGCACCGATAGCTCAATCGGATAGAGTACCTGGCTTCGAACCAGGTGGTTAGAGGTTCGAGTCCTCTTCGGTGCATTCTGAGATGGTTGCATAACTCAAGCTTTGTGTCCGTTTTGGGGTTAAAGAACCCCAAGACGGACACAAAGCTTGAGTTGTTCAATGGTCTCATCTCTAATAGCCTTTTGAGACTCACCAGGCCGAATTAACTGCACCTCTAAAAGAGGTGCTAGCTTAAAGATTTGCTTCATTCCCTCAATAAATTGGATCGAGAACGCTCCGCTGTTGGGTATTTTATACATATGTTCGCAAAAAAAAAAGATTGGTCTTTTCTGTCTATGTGGGGTATTTTCGCTCTTTGAACTAATAGGGAGGTCAATGACCATGGTCGAGAAAACAAAAGCATCCATTAAAGAGAAATTTTCAGGTTTTGAGTATCCCATTCATGTAATTGGAAGACATGTGGATATTACAGATCCTATCAAGGCGTATGCTGTTGATAAGTTAGTGAAATCCGAACGCTTTGGCGGGCATGTAATTGATGCAACAATTATCATGAACATCCAAAAGCTTGTACATTCTGTCGATTTTATTTTAGATGTGAATAACCACAAAATTAAAGTGTCTGGACGGAGCGAAAACATGTACACTTCGATTGATCAGGCAGTAGCTAAGCTTGAGGCTAAATTGCGCCGTTACACAGGGCGTCTGCGAGAGCACCATTCTCAACCACTCTCTGCAATTGAAATGAACGTCAATGTCATTGGGGCGATATCTCCCACAGATGAGGTGAATGATCAGATCGAAGAGGAAAATTTACGTCAAATTGAAAAAGAGTTGCGCCCCCATCAAATAGTGAGTCGCAAAAAACGGATGCTAAAAACTTTAGATCGTGAGACAGCTCTTATAAGAATGGAACTCTCCGAAGATAACTTTTTGATCTACAAATGCGAAGAAGATCAGAAGTTAAAGGTGCTTTATCGACGAGATGATGAAAACTATGGAATCATCGAGCTTGAGTCATAAAACTCTTTTTGACCCCATCCGCAAAAAGCAGGTAGAGAAAACTCCTGAAGAGTGTGTGCGCCAGTTTATCATCCGTACGATGGTTGATAAACTGGGCTATCCGCCCGCACTCATTGCGATTGAAAAGGAACTCTCTGCCCTATCTCAAGAAAAACACACTGTTCCTAAAAGACGAGTGGACATCCTGGTTTATGCAAAGCTAAATGGGTGTTTAGTGCCTGTTTTGATGGTGGAATGTAAGGCAGTTCCGCTCAATCCTAAGTGTGCGCAGCAGGTGATTGGATACAACGCCTTTGTAGGGGCGCTGTATGTCGCCTTAGCAAATGGGCAGCAAATTTTAACAGGATGTTTTGATATAGAGGAGGGCGCTTATCGCTTTACAGAAGGTCTACCCACATATCAAGATCTGCAAAGAGCGCTTAATTGACGATCGCCTTGAAGTGCTCTGCCGCTTTTTCACCCCATTCAAATGATTGGTCTGCAAGTAAGCTCCCAAACCACTTTCCTATATTATAAAAATGGTTAATCACTAAACAATCAATGGCCACAAATGCAAATGTGACTGGAATTGCCCAGATCAAATGAAGAGGTGCGCCTACGGCATAGGAGTAAAGAAAGAGCCCATCGCAGGCAAATAAGCCAACGGCGAGTGTAGCGACAAGTATAGCCACGCCGACAACAGCGAGAGTGGTTCCAGTAGCTCCTACCAGATAACCTGTCCCTTTTGCTGCGTGACAAACAGGATTGTTTTGTATGCAGTCAGGAAAATTTTGAACTGAACTCATTGTAAACCTCTAAATAAATACAACTAAGGATGATTATAATATATTGATTTATTAAGATAAAGTAAAATGATCAGGTTCTATTTTAGAGCTATAATCGAGTACAACGATCCGCTCCATTAGGTTAGAAAGCTCTCGAATGTTGCCCGGCCAGGAGTAATCGAGTAGTTTTTTTTGTGCTTTTTCTGTAAATTTTTTTTTGTTTTTTCCATTTTTTTGACAAAATTGAGAGATAAAATAGCGCGCTAGAGGCAAGATATCCTCTCGTCTATCTCTTAGAGGGGGGAGGTAGATGGGAATGACGTTGAGTCTGTAGTACAGATCTTCTCTAAAAATTTTCTGACTAATTGCTTCTTTTAAATCTCTATTTGAAGTGGAGATAAGACGCACGTCCACAGAAAGGGGTTTTGTACCTCCCACTCTTTCAAACTCTCTCTCTTGGATGACGCGGAGTAATTTAGGCTGTAGGATCAGAGGAATTTCTGTCACTTCATCTAAAAGCAGGGTTCCTTGATCAGCGAGTTCAAAACGCCCAGGTTTTTTGGTATTGGCTCCTGTGAAGGAACCTTTTTCATGTCCAAAAAACTCTGATTCTATGAGTGTATCCGGGATCGCAGCGCAGTTGACTCGGATATAGGGTTTGTCGGCGCGCATAGACAAAGCGTGAATAGCACTGGCAATCACCTCTTTTCCTGTTCCCGATTCGCCGTGAATGAGGACGCTCGCTTGTGACTGGGCTATTTTTGCTGAATCGGTCAAGATTTTTTTCATGACAGGACTCTCTACAATCACCTGATTGGGGATGTGCTGTTCTTTTATCTCATCGCGCAGGTAGCGGTTTTCCTCTATCAAGCCGACGTGCTCATTTGCTTTTTCGATGAGTATTTCTATTGCATCGGGTGTAAAGGGTTTGAGTAAATAGTTAAAAGCGCCAAGGCGCATCGCTTCGACCGCATTTTCAATGGTTCCATATGCCGTCATCACAATGACAGGAATGTTGCCCTGAAGCTCTTTTGTTTTGCGCAACACATCGATGCCTGTATGATTGGGCATTTTCATGTCGGTAATGACAAGATCATACGCATTTTTGCGTAGCAAAGAAAAGGCTGTTTTTCCGTTGGTAGCGAGATCTACAGAGTAGTTTTTCCGCTTTAAGGCTTCTGCTAAAAAATGGCGCATCAGCTCTTCATCGTCTACAACTAAGATTTTTTCAATGCGCATCTCTACCTAACAAGTGAATCTTAAAAACGGTGCCCTTTGAGGGGGTGGAGCTCACTTCAATGTTCCCTCCGTGCGCCTCTATGACAGAAAGTGATTCTGCTAGCCCAAGCCCTGTGCCGGTTGTTTTTGTCGTAAAAAAAGGTGTGAAGATCTTGTCCATGTTTTCTTGCGAAATTCCTGTTCCATTATCTTTGATGAGAATAGAGTTTTGGGCATTTAATTCAATATGAACTGCGGTGGCACCCGATTCAAACGCATTGCGAATGAGATTGAGTAGGACGAGTTTAATTTTTTCACGATCGATTGAGATGACTTGGGTGGAGGGAGAGCTAAAAGTGCACGCTTTGTGGCTTAAGTCAATAGCTTCTTGGATGAGAGAGACAAGATCTATGGGAGCAAAATGGAGCTGTTTGGGTTGAGAATAATCTAACACGTTTGTGATAAGATGGTTGATGGAACTTGTTCCTTTTAAGATGTGTTGAAGCATTGTTTGGTGGTCGTTTCGCTTGATGTCCCGATAGAGCAGTTGTGCAAATCCCTCGATTCCACCCAGGGGATTACGGATCTCGTGGGCTAAGGTGGCGGCCATTTCTCCGAGTTCCTTGAGACGATTCGCGTGAGAGAGGCTCTTTTCTAGCTGTTGTCTTTCTGTACGATCGTGTAGCAAAAGCAAAATCCCGTGCTCAGGAATACAAGACATAGACACTTCAATTTCTTTTTTTTTATTAAGGGTTAGGATGATACGTTGATCATTCTCGCCTCTTTTAAGAGCTTTTTGCATGGAAAAACCAAAAACGAGATCGTCAAAGCAGTCAGCATAAGGTTTTTGAAGTAGACTTGTTTGATCTGTCTCTAAAAGATCGGCTGCAACTTGATTGCATTGTGTAATCATCCCTTGATTAGAAATAAAGAGCAGACCATCGGATAAATGAGAAATAATCTGTTCAAGTGTATGGAATGAAGCTTTTAAAGAGAGTTTGAGGTCATTGAACTGCTTTTGAAGCTGCGCGTGCGCACTTTTGAGTAACTCAGATTCTCGATTAAAACTGGCAAATGCGAGGTCAAATTCACGCTTCGAGTCCGTTTTCTGGGCGCAATTCTCTTTTTCGTTTTTCTTGGTTAATGGCATCGATGTATAAAATCTGTTTAACGACTTTGCGGATATTATCTAATTCTTCTGAGATCTCTTGAGAGATGTCGTGTAAGTTGCTTTTAAAAGGGTGCATTTCACTATCAATCTCATCGATGCATGAGAGCAGAATTTTTTTTTGTTCAAGAGCTGAGATCCATTCTGGGATGGGAAGTTCTGCTTCATCTTCAGTGAGTTCTAGCATCGCTTCAAAAAAGCTCTTTTTCTTTTTCAGCAAGTGGAGTAGTTCATATTCACCCATATTTACTACAATAGCTGTAAAAAAATTTTGTGCAACAAACTTTTTTTTGATACAAACAGAATGATATGAGACAAAAATTTGATGCAATTATTATTGGAACAGGACAATCAGGCCCCTCGCTTGCGGCGCGCTTCTCTGCGGCGGGGAAACAGGTGGCCATCATCGAGCGATTACGTTTTGGAGGGACGTGTGTAAACAATGGTTGCACACCGACAAAAGCGCTAGTCGCCAATGCAAAAGTGGCGCATCAGGTGCGCAATGCCAAAATATTTGGCATCGATATCGATCATTTTTCAATCGATATGAAACAAGTCAAAGCGCGTAAAGACGCTCTTGTGCAACAAAGCTCTCAGGGCGTAGAAGCTTGGCTGCGAGGCTTAGAAAATTGCAAAGTATTTGATGGTCAGGGAGTTTTTATAGGGCCACATACAGTACAGGTTGGAAGTGAAAAGTTAGAGGGTGAGCAAATCTTCATTAATGTTGGAGGAAGAGCGGTTGTTCCTAAAGTTCCGGGTTTAGAAAAGATCCCTTATTTTACAAATTCTTCTCTCATGGAGATTGATTTTATTCCCAAGCATCTTGTCATTGTGGGTGGAGGATATATCGCTCTTGAATTTGGACAGATCTTTAGACGCCTTGGAAGCGCGGTGACCATTTTACAAAGAGGCGCACACATTATGTCCAACGAAGATAAGGATATCTCAGACGCGATTTTTGAGATTTTGACAAAGGAGGGAATTGAAATTCTAACAGAGTCTATAAACTTAGAAATTTGTCCTGAATCCACTCCCGAAAATCTTCTTATTCAGATCGAACAAAAGGGCACTAAAAAACAGATTCATGGCACGCATTTACTTTTTGCAGCAGGACGTATTCCCAACACGGGTGATTTACAAGCTGATCGAGCAGGCGTAGAGCTTGATAAAAAAGGTTTTATTAAAGTAAACGATCAGCTACAAACCTCTCAATCTCATATCTATGCAATCGGTGACTGCAATGGTAAAGGTGCTTTTACACATACCTCGTATAACGACTATGAGATTGTAGCGGATAATCTCTTGGATGGGGCGAACCGTAAAGTGACAGAGCGTATTCCCATCTACGGTTTATTTATCGATCCTCCTCTAGGAAGGGTGGGGATGAGTGAAAAGCAAGTGCAAGAGGCAGGTCTCAATGCACTTGTCGCAACGCTTCCGATGACACGCGTCGCAAGAGCGCGCGAAAAAGGGGAGACAGATGGATTTATGAAAATATTAGTCGATGCGGATACGCAATTGATTTTAGGGGCGAGTTTTTTAGGGACGGGATGCGATGAGGTGGTGCAAATGATTGCAGATATGATGTATGCAAAAGCGCCTTTTACAATCATACAAAAAGCTGTGCATATTCATCCCACTGTAACAGAGCTGATTCCAACTTTGCTTGCCTCGCTAAAACCGTTAAATATTGAAATGAGTACTGTTTGAGAACGTTGCATAACTCAAGTTTGCATCTGTTTTGGAACCTTTTTGTCCCATTTGAGAGAGATCTCTCTCGCTGTACCAATGTACTATCTTCGACTGCATGATTTTGATATAAATGGACTCTCATTTTCTAGAGATAAAACATATTCCTTCCAACTAAGGTCGGGAGGCTCGATAGGAGAGGGGGAGAGTTCCTTTTCAGTTTTCTTAAAAAGAGTTCGCATGGTTTTTTCCGCTTGCTTGATTCTCTCATAGAGAGTGGAGATAACCGGAGCAGCTAGCATTTTTTTTCGTTTCCAATAAAAAGAGTGGGTCTGTTGGTAGAGTTTTTCTGCGTATGACCTTGCCTTCTCAAACTCTTTTAAAGTGCAGAAATGTCTGTAGGCATTGGAGAGTATTTTTAGCTTCCGTTTGGTAAAAAAATGATCAACTTCTTCCCTTTCTTTGGGGGAAAAGGGAATTTTTTGGAGATTTTCATGAAGATAAGTCGCCTCTTTCTCAAAAAGTGGATAGTTGATTTGGGCAGATAAAGAGGCCGAGTGTTG
>JAJACO010000012.1 GCA_022601475.1 Chlamydiales bacterium | reverse complement strand
GGTTGTATAAGGGCTTTGATGGTTTCTTGCGTATAAGGATCAGTCTTTTTTATCGTTAAATCAGTAAATAGCTTGCGCATGATCTGAAAGAGCTCTTCTGTGATAAAAGGAGCCATAGGATGTAAGATTCTTACCATATTGCATAAAACAATGACTAAAATCTTTTGCTTATTTGTTCTTTCTTGAGCTGTTCCCTCTTTTCCAAAGAGGATGGGCTTTGTGATCTCTACGTAATTGGCGCAAAACTCTTTCCAGAAAAAATTATAGGCGAGTTCAGCTGCTTGATCAAAGGCATAGATTTCAAGATGGGTGTTGATCGCACGATTGATTCTATTTAGAGCTGATAAGATCCAATGATCTTCAAGCGAGAGCAGTGTTTCATCAAGTCCTTGAGAGAGTTCTTCTGAAGAGAGGTCTTTGAGGTTCATGAATACAAACCGCGCTCCGTTCCATATTTTATTAGCAAAATTTTTAAATTCTTCGAATCGTCTGCGATCTAGGTCGATTTGAGGAGATTGATTAGCACAAGCGCAGAGCGACATACGCACCGCATCTGTTCCGTACTCTTCAATCATTTCTAGTGGGTCGATTACATTTCCTTTGGATTTGGAGAGTTTTTCCCACTTAGATTGAACAGAGGGAGGGGGTTGTTTCCCAAGGTCATACGCTCGTTTTTCTTCGCTAGAGAGATAGGTGATTGTTCCATCGGAGTTATTTTTCCAGTACGATTTGCCGTAGATGAGTCCGGTCAGGAAGGTTTCTGGGAAGGGAACTTGGCCTAGAGTCTCTTCTCCCATAAGAATCATGCGAGCGATCCAGAAAAAGATCAGGTCGTGCCCTGTGATAAGCACGCTTGTTGGGTAGAACTTTTCAAGATCAGCAGTTTTATCGGGCCAGCCAAGAGTACTAAACGGCCAAAGCGCAGAAGAAAACCAAGTATCGAGCACATCGGGATCTTGTTCCCACAATTCAGGATCCTGAGCTACCTCGGGGGGAAGGCCCTCTTCTGCATAACAAATCATCGTTAAAGGATCATCTTTGCGGTACCAAACAGGGATGCGGTGTCCCCACCATAGTTGGCGACTAATGCACCAGTCACGTAAATGATTGACCCAATGAAAGTAGGTCGCTTCCCATGATTTGGGAAGGATTTTGACTTCATTTTTTTGCAATGTGTTGATGAACGGATCCATTTTAATAAACCACTGTTTGGAAAGGTAGGGTTCAATGACTGCCTTAGAGCGGTAAGAAACACCGACGCGCAGTGTGTGCGGTTCGATTTTTTCTAAAAGTCCTTTTGCCTTCATTTGGTCGACGACTGCTTCGCGCGCCTCTTCCCGAGAGAGTCCTTCAAAAGGCCCTCCATTTTCATTGATCCGTCCATCCGGTGTGAGGATATTGATAAATTGTAGGTTGTGCTCTAGCCCCATACGATAATCATTAGGGTCATGAGCGGGTGTGATTTTTACCATTCCTGTTCCAAACTCTGGATCGATGTGGTGATCTGCAATGATGGGGATTTCTCTCTCAAGAAAGGGAAGATGCACCTTTTTTCCGATGAGATTTTGGTAGCGGGGGTCCTTTGGAGAGACGGCAACGGCTGTATCGCCAAGGAGTGTTTCGGGACGGGTGGTCGCAATTCTTACATATCCGCTTCCATCTACGAGGTGATACTTAAAGTACCAGAGATGCGATTCACGCTGTTCGTATTCCACCTCATCATCTGCGAGCGCTGTTTGGGTAAGAGGATCCCAATTCACTAAGTAGTTACCGCGGTAGATGAGCCCCTTATCAAAAAGTTTTTTAAAAACGGTTTTAACTGCATAGTTGCACCCTTCATCCATCGTAAAGCGGAGCCTTGAGAAATCGCACGAGCAACCCAATTTTTTTAACTGTGAGAGAATTGTAGTTTCACTTTTTTCTTTCCAGTCCCAAACGAGTTTAAGAAAATCTGTCCGTCCAAGGTTGTGTCTTTTTTTACCGGTCGTCGTGTAAAGATGACTCTCCACTTTGGTTTGTGTGGCGATGCCTGCATGATCGGTGCCGGGGATCCAAAGTGTCTCATATCCACTCATCCGCTTCCAGCGAGTGAGAATATCCTGAAGAGTATTGCCAAGCGCGTGTCCCATGTGAAGAATGCCTGTTACATTGGGAGGGGGCATCACTAGGCTATAGGACGGTTTTTGAGAGTGGGCGTCTGCTTTAAAATAGTCGCCCTCTTCCCAAAAGGCGTTCCATTTTGCATCCGTGATTTTGGGGTCATACGCCTTGGGTAGTTCAAAAAAAGTCTTATTTTCCATTTACATTCCTTAAGTTAGGGGGGTGAGTATACAAATGTTATTCTGGAATGTAAATGTATTCCTCCCGTCCAACCAATTTGCTTTAGTCCAGGTCAATTTGATCAGTCTAAGATCAAGGAAGATTTAAGATCTTAATTTGATGTTTATATTGCTGGTTTATAATGGTTTAGGAACGGAGGTTGACATGAATAGTATTGGTTTTAAAATGGGTTCTGCACCTGTAAATGCAGAAAATATTGACGTCAGAGATGTTTATGGTAGGACCTCTTTGATGCGAGCTGTTGCAGATAAAAAGATAAATGAAATCATAAGCCTTATAAATCAAGGTGCAGACATTGAAGCTCAAGACGACAGGGGTTGGACTTCCTTAGATAGAGCCATTGGGAGTATTGCCTCGCCTGACATAAAGCTAAACATAATAAATATTTTATTAGCATCCGGTGCATCCATGGATGTTCCGAACTCAAAAAATGTGAGTCGTTGGCTGGTGCTTTCTAACATCGATGCCATCAGGGGTACGCGTGTTGGGCAGGCCCTGAGAGATCAAGATCAAATTGCCTGAGGCACTCGTTATTCCGGAATATAAATATATTCTTCTCGCTCGAGATAACGGTAGTACGCTTCGAGTTCAGGATTTTGTGTGATGTGATAGTAGAGAGTGAGTTGTTGGTATAAACGACGTCTTTCCCACAAGAAAGAAGTGCTGTACCACGCAGGAGTATCGGAAATTTTATTTGTAAGTTCATGTCCCAAAAGGGCCCAAGAGCGTGGAAAAGAGGTTTCGATCATTCCAGCAAAATGAATATGCGCGATTTCATCCCCCTCTGTTTCTTGAAGATAACAACCAAACAAGGGGTGAAGAGGAGTTCCTTCTTGATTGAGCAGTTCAAGAGGGTAAGTATCAAAGATTTCTTCTGCTTTTTTGAGATTCCCTTCCTTTAAATATGCCCAGATGCGATAGCTATCTAGATAGATGCGATCTTCTCTTGAAAGAGGTTTATCAAGTAAATGACTGGCAACTAAGTGCACGCTCTTTTCTTGATTGTGACGTAGTGCATCTTGTAGCAGATAACTCAAGGTGCGAAATTCTCGTACCCCTATATCTTCACAGTTAAGAGCAAAAAAAGCTTTGAGCGCGGCATCAAGGGATTGGGTGTGACATAGATGGAGGGGATAGAGCAATTCTAATACCTGATTCAACTCAGGATCGATCTGTTCTTTTAGATTTTTCGATTGCTCGATCAGTTTATGTCCGAGTCCATAAGAGCCTAGTTCGAAAAGAGAATAAATTATATCTCCGATAGAGGCAGCATCTAGAGGCTCAATTTTAATGAGCTCGTTGTAAATTTCCAGCAAGATATAAGGAGAACCGAGCCAAAAAGCGATGGGGATGGCAAAATGAATTTCATCGATTTTGTTTTTTCCCAAATGTGTAGGGTCGAGGGTGCATTCTAAAAAGGGAAGTCTCTCCCAGTTGGAGACAAGATTGTGGAAAAGTCTATGAAAATCTCCGCTTTGTACCACTTCGGGTAAAAGGCGTAGCGCAATTAAAATTAGTTGATAAGCTGAGCGACGATTTGTTTGAGCTGCTTTTTGCATGCGATAAAGAATCTGCTCTTTGATAACACTGACAAGAGGGTGTTTATAGTAACGGCGCAAGCCGAGCTCTAAACATTTAATTTCTTCTGTGTGATCGCGTAAAGATTGATAGACAAGTGCTTTTCCGAGGTATTCTAACGGTGCTCCAGGAGTTGTGTGCAATTTTGCAAATTCTTCAAGTGCAAGTGCATAGTACTCTTCTGTTTTTTTTGCTTTAGAAGACTCTTTGGCCTGTTCCAAAAGGGTGATGCCTGCTCGGAAGAGCGCCTCGCGTCCCTCAGCGTGCCCGGGGAAGGAATATCCAATGCGGCGGTACTCTCCAAGTGCCCGCTTATAGTCTTTACTGGCCAAAAATGCATCGGGAATAGAAAGGCAACTCACCAAAAGATTTTGGCTGCCAACGGAGAGGACTAGCTCATCGATCTCAAAGTTATCATCGCGTGCCAACACCCCGATGTGTGTTCCGAAAATAGGAAGATAACTTAAATAAGTTAAATAATGTATGCCGTCTAAAAAAAAATGAATATTATTATCGATTTTTTCGATGCTCAGTGTGTGCCATATCTCTTTATTGAGACAAAGTTCAGGTAGATGCATCACTTGCACGGTATTTCGAAAGAGTTGCAAGCCTGGGTTGGATTCAGAACCAATCCAGAGACAAAATCCTTCGAGCGGGTTCTCTCGCTCAGTTGCTTCCGGCATACTCAATAAAAATCCAATCCCAGCGCCACCCTCTCCTAGACGGACGCGGGTGTCTAGCCGTGTATTTTCAGCAAAAGCTGCCTTCGATACCATGATACTCACCCATTCTGCTCCCTCTGGAGAACGAGTGATTGCAATGTGTTTAGACATCATCACATTTTCTTGAAATTCCCAGTCCTTTTTTCTATGAATATCAAGTTTGGCGCTTTCAAACCATTCCGAACGCCCTTCCATATGGCTTGTCAGATCGTGAATCAGCTCGTCCATCTGCTGGTAGCGCTTGTGTGGGTCGGGATCGAGACATTTTTTTACCATTCGAGATAAACGAGGAGGGACATCGCGATAGGGAGCGACCTCTTCGGGATCGAGTAATTTTTCATACGGGTGGGTTTTGCGAAACTCTTTGATTGAACTGCGTTTAAAGGGGAGATATAAGGTTAAAATTTGATAGAGGATCACACCTAAAGCGTAGATATCGGTCTGAAAATTTGCCATTTTTCCCATAGCACGCTCAGGTGTCATAAAAGCGACGGTTCCAATAATTTTTCCCGGATGGGTGAGCTCGGGGTCTTCCTCTTCTTTGACTATAGAAAGATCAAGTTCTTCTGAGGTTTCTGAACTCATCTGTGCCAGTCCCCAGTCTAAAACAATCACCTCTCCAAAGGTACCCACTAAAATATTTTCCGGTTTTAGATCACGGTGCAAAATGCCTTTAGAGTGGACGTAACTAATTGTCATGCATATACTTCTGAATATAGGTAGCAGAGCTGGAATGGATCCTTCTAATTTAGCTTGAGTGGTATTTTCGTGCGCATTGCGCAGAATTTGCTTAAGCGTTTGCCCCTCGATATAGGGCATAGTATAGTAGGGGTTGTTCTCTTCGGGATGGATGGAGAAAATAGAGACAATTCCGGGATGGGTGAGCTGAGCTGTAAGCTTAGCTTCTTTAAAAAAGCGGTTTTTGATCACTTCATGCTTTTCAAGGTCGGTGCGGATGCGTTTGATCGCAACCTGTCGATCACAAACGGGATCATACGCAAGCAGTACTTCGCCCATGCCGCCCTTCCCAATGGTTCTAAGGCACTTGTAGCGACCGATTGAAAAACTTACCGGATCTTTCTCCATATTTCTAAAGCTTCCTGACTGGCAAAATCAACATAACAGGTGTGACCCACCTCTTTATCGAAGTACTGCCCATTGGATGCATTGTAACTCAAAGCCATTTGCCAGAAAAGGGCGTTTGTGCCCACTTCATCTCTTTCGGGAAGCAGATAGCGAAATCCGCAATGCACAAGACGAAAATGCTCTTCTCTCCATGTTTTATATCCTTGTTGGATGACCTCAGCAACAGAAGAGGCAATCACAGGGGTATCTTCTGCTTTATTTAAAGCGGTATTCATTTTAAACCACTGAAATTCAGATGAGTTTAATTGCTTTAAAAACAGTAATTCTTTCGAGTCTAACTGAGCTACGTGGACAGGTGACATTTTTTAAAGC
>JAJACO010000119.1 GCA_022601475.1 Chlamydiales bacterium | reverse complement strand
TCGCTTATGCGACATAAACGCAGCCTAGCACTTTGTCGAACAAGGCTTGAGATTAAAAAATCATTTGATTCTGCCTATTCTGCCCGCCGTCAGGCGGATCCTGTTAATTTGAGATTCAAGTTGATAAACATCTTACTTCCCAAATCTAAAACCCAAAGTTCAGGTTATTAGCACATTGCTAACTTTTTGAGGTTATAACACATGCATAAAATCGTGAACTGCAAAGTATTTTTGGCTAAACTGCGGTAACGCACCCGCCTATAGCCATAGCTCCGTTTCTAGTGTCAAGTTGGTGGGGCTTGCGGAAAAAAAGCGCACCGGTTACACGGGCAAGATGAAGAAAATTAAGCTCAAAGTAGAAGGTTTAGACTGTACAGAAGAGGTCTTGTTGATCAAGAGGGTCTTGGCTCCAAAAGAGGGTGTAAAAGATCTGGATTTTAACCTTCTACAAGCCTTACTCATTGTCACCTACGATCCGCAAAAAATCTCTCCTTCAGAACTCATAGCCCTTGTAAAAACCACAGGCATGCACGTTGTTGTTTGGAATGGGGAGCAAAAAGAGACCTCTCAAAGTTTTTGGAAGCAGAAGGGGCGTCTTATCCTCACTTCCTTAAGCGCTCTATTTTTGATTGTAGGCACTCTGTTGCATCTGATTGCGCATCCCAATCTTTGGGATTTAATGGGGGAAAACTCAACTGTTCACTCCATACCGCTTGTAAGCAAAATTTTGTATTTAGGTGCGATTCTTTGCGGAGTTTGGTTTGTGCTTCCAAAGGCTTTTTATTCGCTCCGAAGATTCCGTCCCGATATGAATCTTCTTATGGTGGTGGCTATTATCGGGGCGATTGCGATTCAGGAGTGGTTTGAAGGAGCAACGGTAGCTTTTTTATTCTCATTAGCTCTTGTTTTGGAGCAGTGGAGTGTGGGACGGGCGCGTAGGGCAATCTCTGCTTTGATGGATCTGTCGCCCACTTTGGCACGTGTGATTGATTTAAAAACGCACGCTGTAGAAGAAAAGGGAGTGGAGAGTGTTGCTGTTGGAAGCTATATTTTAGTGAAACCTGGAGAGAAAATCCCTTTAGATGGAGAGGTTTATGCAGGAAATTCTTCTGTAGACCAATCTCCAATTACCGGAGAATCAATCCCTATCTTTAAAGAAAAAGGGGATGAGGTTTTTGCTGGCACCTTGAATGAAAATGGGGCGCTTACTTGTAAAGTGACAAAGCGTTCTGATGCAACCACCCTCTCTAAGATGATCCGTTTAGTCGAGGAGGCACGTTCTAAACGCTCCGAGAGTGAACAGTGGGTAGAAACATTTGCCCGCTACTACACTCCAATTATGCTGCTCTTTGCGCTTTCTATCATGATTATCCCTCCACTTGTATTTGCTCAGCCTTGGTTTGATTGGATTTATCGCGGGCTTGTTTTGCTCGTGATCGCTTGTCCTTGTGCTCTTGTGATTTCAACCCCTGTTAGCATTGTCTCAGGCCTCACCTCTGCAGCAAGAGAAGGTGTTTTGATTAAGGGAGGAATTTTTTTAGAATTAGTAGGAAGTTTAAAGGCGCTTGCTCTCGATAAGACGGGCACCTTGACCTACGGTCATCCCCAAGTGCAAGAAATTGTCCCTTGCAATGAGCACACTCCACTGCAACTGATGGAGCGAGCTGTTGCTTTAGAACGGGCAAGTGAACATCCGCTCGCACATGCTATCTTGCAAAAAGGGGAGGAGATGGGAGTAGAGGCTGAACAAGCTTTAAATTTTCAGGTGATTAAAGGAAAAGGAGCGCTCGCGACTTATCTGGGCAAATTATTTTGGATAGGCTCTCATCGTTTTATGCATGAGATGGGTCAAGAGACAGAAGATATTCATGATAAAGCACTTGTAATGGAGGATGCGGGGCATTCCATTATAGCGATTGGTACCGATGATCATGTATGCGGGTTGATTAGTGTTGCGGATAGTCCACGCAAATGGATTCGCGAAATCATTAAAGCGATAAAGAGCGTTGGTATACAGGAAGTGGTTGTCTTAACCGGAGATAACGAGCCAACGGCAAAAGCGCTTGCAGCCCATGCGGGAGTAGATCGTTATATGGCAGAATTATTGCCAGAAGAAAAGGTTGATGCGGTATTGGAGTTGAAAAAACGATGGGATTGGGTGGGAATGATTGGCGATGGGGTCAACGATGCGCCTGCGATGGCAGCGGCTACTGTGGGCTTTGCGATGGGAGGCATTGGGACTGATGCAGCGATCGAAACGGCAGATGTCACTTTAATGTCGGATGATCTTTCCAAAGTTCCATGGTTGATCCGTCATTCTAGAAGAGTGCTTGGAGTGATTAAGCAAAATATCGCTTTTGCATTAGGTGTAAAGGGGTTGTTTATCACGCTTGCGCTTTTAGATATGGCAACGCTTTGGATGGCAATCGCTGCAGATACCGGAGCCACCTTGCTTGTGATTTTTAATGCTTTGCGTTTACTTAAAGCGAAAGGGATTTTCGCTATACGATGAGGGTTTTAGAAGGTTCTGAGGGGATCTCTTGCACGTATTTGGGCACGCCATATCCTGAGAGGCGTTTGTTGAGCTCTTCGATTAACTTTTTGCCCGTTTCTATATCCACCTCAAAGTGCGCTCCTCCCTCCACACGGTCTAGCTGGTGTAGGTAGTAGGGAAAAATTCCATTGTCAACTAACTGTTCACACAAGGTTTGAAGTACCTCAAGTGTGTCATTGATCTCTTTTAATAAAACCCACTGATTTAGAACGGGGATCCCAAGTTTTTGGACTTTTTTGAGAGCTAAAAGAATGTCTGTATCTAGCTCTTTGGGGTGATTAACATGGATCACAAAAAAAAACTGCAGGCTTGAGCTTTCTAAAAGCTCCAAGAATTCCGCATCAATTCTTTCTGGAATACCAATCGGAAACCGGGTATGAAAGCGCACCCGTTTGATGTGCGAAATAGATGCAATGTCGTTTAAAAGTGTTTTGAGGTGTTTATTAGAAAGAGAGAGCGGGTCCCCTCCACTTAAAATCACCTCTCTGAGAGAGGAATCATTCTGGATCTGTCGCAGTTCTTTTTCAAACCCTTCTTTAAAAGGAGCGTAGGAAAAATGTCTTCTAAAGCAGTAGCGGCAGTGCATTGCACACGCGCCCGTTGTCACAAGAAGCGCTCTTGTTTTGTATTTTTGAAGTAGCTTAGACTCAATGCAGGCTTGTGTATCGCCGACCGGGTCTTGGGTGAAGAGGGGGTGAGTTTTAAGTTCGTAAGATTGCGGCACAAATTGTTTGAAAATCGGGTCGTCGAGTGTGTTTTTTTGGATTTTTTCGGCGAGCCGCTTAGGGAGATTGAGAGGGAATTTGGGGGTAGAGATAAGTGTTTGTTTCTGATAATCACTGAGTTGTAAAAAAGCACATAATTTTTCAAGAGATGTAAAGTTCTCTTTTTGGAGTTTTTTCCAAACGGGAGGGGAGTTAGGCATGCACTTTTGTTTTTTTAGAAGATTTTGTGTTGGGAAGTATGGGGTGAATAGGAGTGGTATCAGGTTTTGTTTGAATTCGGTTGATCTGTGCTCCTAATGTTTGCAATTTGGTCACAAGATTTTCATAACCACGATCTAAAAATTGCATTCCGTTAATGGTGCTTGTACCCGTTGCAATGAGCGCTGCCATTACATAGGCAAAGCCTGCTCGAAGATCGGGGATCGTGATCTCTTTAGCTTCTAGTGGAGCGCCCCCTTTAATCACAACGCTATGGTAATCATTTTGAGCGGTGTAGCGGCAGTTGCCTCCACCTAGACATTGTTTGAAAAGTTCGATGTCTGCACCCATTTTTTTGAGAGTGTGCACGTAGCCAAAGCGATTTTCATAAACAGTTTCGTGGATAACAGAGGTTCCTGTGCATTGGGTTAGCAGTACGGCAAAGGGTTGTTGCCAATCGGTCATAAATCCTGGGTGTACATCTGTTTCTATGTGAGAACCTCCCTTAAGAGGGCCGTCGTAGAAAAATTCAATGCCATTGTTTTTGATAGAAAATCCACCTCCTAGCTCTCGGATTTTATTGAGAAAGGTGATCATGTGCAGGTGTTGTGCTCCCTCGACAAAGACTCGTCCCTTGGTCGCTATGGCCGCCACTCCAAAAGAAGCCGCTTCGATTCGATCAGAGAGAACTGTATGCTCCACCTCATGCATTTGTTGAGTCCCTTCAATGCGAATTGTGCGATCTACATCTAGCGAAATAATGGCGCCTAATTTTTGTAAAAATAAGATGAGTTCAACAATCTCAGGTTCAATTGCCGCATTGCGAATAAGAGTGCACCCCTTTGCACGCACTCCTGCTAATATTGAATTTTCGGTTGCACCTACAGAGGGAAAGGGAAGTGTGATGAGGTTGCCTTTTAGACCATGATGGGCATGTGCTAAATAGGCACCTTCTGTTTTCATCTCTCTGTATTCGAAGCTAGCTCCCAATTTGCTCAGAGCGGCGATGTGAAAATCTACAGAGCGCTTACCAATCGCATCTCCTCCCACAGTTGGTACAATAATATCTTCATCCGTCCGTCCGAGCAAGGCTCCGATCATCAGAATGGGAATGCGGTTAGCTCCTGAAAAGCGCTGAGAAATATAGGAGGTTTTGAGCTCTTTTGTGCAGATTTCTAAAACACCTTTTTCTCTGTCCCAATCTACCTTAGAACCGAGCTCTTGACACAGTTGAACTGTGATTTCCACATCTCCAATAGAGGGTACATTGAAAAAACGGCATTTTTTTTTGGATAATAGAGAGGCGACCAAAAGCTTGGTCATCGCATTTTTTGCACCCGCCGTTTTAACATGCCCTTCTAGCTTTCCTTTTCCTTGAACTTGTAAAATATCCATCGTGAGCGCCTCGGTGTGTATATGTGTGTGTTTATGAGGAGTTTAGGTGTTTTTATTGTCAAAAAATACACAATCTCGCCCACAACTTACCCATTTTTCTTATGAATTGCAATCAAGAATTTTCAGATTTTTTTGTAAAAAAAATTCTTTACTTAAGTCTTTGAATTCAACTTAGAAGAGGTTTTAGAAAACAAAAAATATAGTTAGTTTAGGTTTGTTTACTATAAAAAAAGTTTGATAAAATTTTATTTTTAATTCGATAATAGTGTCATAAGGACTGCACAAAAGTGTGCAGAGACCCTAGCTTCAACGAAGGGTAAAAAAAAATTAACAAATCGACTCTAATTAAAAGGAGTTTCATATGAAACGATCATTGAAAATGTTTTTTGCAGCTATGTTTGTAATGAGCATGTTTAGCTTAGCTAGCTGTAACAGATGGTGCGATTGCTTCTGCGATCCGTGTTGTCAACCTAACTGCTGTCAACCAAATTGTTGCCCACAGCCTTGCTGCCAGCCTAAGTGCGACCCTTGCTGTCCGCAACCTTGCTGCCCACAGCCTTGCTGCCCACCTAGATGCGAGCCATGCTGTCCACAGCCTTGCGCTCAGCCTTGCTGCCCACCTAAGTGCGAGCCTTGCTGCCAGCCTAAGTGCAACCCATGCTCTCCAACTCCACGTTGCGAACCTGGTTGCTCTGATTACAGACCTTGCTGCCCACAGCCTGAGTGCAAACCATGTGCTCCAGCTTGCGCACCACAAAAATGCCCACCTAAGTGCCCAACTGGTGCATGCCAATAAGGTAAGTATAAACCCGCAGGTAGAAATGCATTTGGGTTTCGGGAGCTTGACTCTCGGAACCCAAATCACAAAGGAGATAGAAAGTTAGATGGCAAAGGATTTTGAAGTGCTAGATTTCTACCAGGTCACTGTTGTGGGGAATAAAATTGACTCTAATCAACTATATAGGAGAATCCTATGATTCGACCCTTACGTACTGTTTTTACAGCTCTTTTCTTGATGAGCATGTTCTGTATGGCAAGTTGCAATCGGAACTGGTGTGACTCATGCTGTTCGCCCTGCGAAGTCCAGTGTCCGCCAAGGTGTGAGCCCTGTACTGCACCTTGCAAGCAGCCATCTCCGCGATGTTTTGAATCTTGCGCACCTAAGTGCGAGCCTAGATGCGAACCTAGATGCGAGCCTAGATGCGAGCCTAGATGTGCACCTTGTGCACGTCCATGCGACAAAGAGCCTAATCCGTATTTTCCATGCAATCCGAGCTTAGCTCCATGTGGAAACGGAAACTGTGAGCAACCCTTCCCGGAAGAGCGTTGCTACAGAGATATGCAAACGTACCAAACCTGCGATGATTGTGTTGTAGATTTGTGTCAACGTTCGCCTGAATTTGCAACAGTCGGCTCTCCATATCCGATTGAGATTTACATTACTGCTCGAAAAGAATGTGCTGATGTTGTTGTAAATCAAACACTTCCTTGCGATTCTGAATTCGTAAGAAGTGATCCACCTGTAACACCAGATAAAAATGGTTCTTTACGTTGGGAATTCCCACACATGAAGTGCCAAGAAACTCAAAAAATCTGTGTTTGGGTGCGTCCAATGAAAGAAGGTTGCTGCTTAGCTGCTGCTACAGTTTGCGCTTGCCCACAACTTTGTGCTTACACAAACTGTGGACAGCCGGTAGTTTGCATCAAGAAGTGGGGCCCTGAATGTGCCTGTCTATATTGCCCCCTTTGCTACACAGTAGAGGTGTGCAACTCAGGATCAGCTACAGCTTATGATGTACAAGTTGTAGACCGTGTTCCAGAAGGTCTTTCACACTCTAGTGGAATGAGCTGCCTAACTTACGAGCTAGGAGATCTTTGCCCAGGTGAATCTCGACGTTTTAACATCGATTTTTGCGCAACTGGACGTGGATGTGTAACCAATGCAGCGACAGTCACTTTCTGTGGCGGTCCAAAATGTACTGCTGAGTGGAGCACAATTATCAATGAGCCTTGTGTTGAAGTTTCAAAAACTGGTCCGGACTGGGCTTACATCTGTAAGACAGTTGATTATACCATTACTGTAACAAACCCAGGTGATTTGGTTCTTAGAGATGTGATTGTGGATGATGTATCTCCAATTGGAACAACAATTGTAGATGCTCCTGGAGCTGAGATTTGCTGTAATCGAGCTCTTTGGTGTCTTCCACAAATGTGCCCTGGTGAAACTAAGACTTTCACTGTGACATTGCGCTCACAAGTTCCTGGTTGCTTAACCAACAAGGTAACTGTGACAACAAACTCTGATTGTGGCCAATGCACTTCTTGTGCAGAAGCTTCTACATGCTGGAAAGGTATTCCTGCTGTTCACATGTGTATGGTAGATACAAATGATCCAATCTGTATTGGAGATACAACAATGTATCGCATTTGCGTCACCAACCGTGGTAGTGCTGACGATAGCAACGTCAAACTTGTTCTCAAGTTTACTGACGAACTACAGCCAGAGTGCGCAAATGGTCCAACAAAAGGAACCATTTCAGGACAAACAGTAACATTTGAACCACTAGACACAATGTCTCCTAAACAGTCCGTAGAATTCTGCGTGAGTGTGAAGGGTGTCTCTGCGGGTGATGCGCGTGCCGAAGCAACACTCAGTTCAGATGGACTCGGAGCTCCTGTGACTGATACTGAAGCAACCCATGTTTACTAATCTATAGTAGACAGACGGAAGTTAAAGGAAGCCGCCAGTTTTTCTCTGGCGGCTTTTTTGTGTTTTGTCATAAACTTTAGTCTATGACAAAACAACTTCTTATTCGTACCGGAATTGGCCAAGATAGCCACCGTTTTTTACCAGAAACAAGCACAAAACCTTGCGTGATTGGGGGGCTTATATTTGAAGATGTCCCTGGTTTACAAGCTAATTCAGACGGAGATATCATTTTTCATGCCCTTTGTAATGCGATCTCTTCAGTAACGGGGGTTATTATCCTTGGAAAAAGGGCTGATGAACTCCTTGCAAAAGAGGGGATTACAGATAGTAGTGTCTATTTAAAAGAAGCCCTTAGTTCACTTGGCAAGCAACAAATCACGCATGTCGCGATCACTTTGGAGGGATTGCGCCCCAAATTTTTAGACAGACTTGACGTGCTCAAAAAAAGCATTGCAGATGTGATGCAGCTGTCGGTTTCGCAGGTGGGTATCACAGCGACAACGGGGGAGGGGTTGACTGATTTTGGGTGTGGAGAGGGGATTCAATGCATCTGTGTTCTCACAACCCAAGAAATGTCCTGAACTGCGTGTTTTAGTTATTAAAAATAAGGGGTTTATAGATATTTTTTTAAGCTTCTGCAAGAATGCGATTGAACTGATCTACTAACAGGATGGGTAGGATCCGCCTAACGGCGGGCAAGATAGGCAGTGAGGATTATACTCATTATGAAGAAACTGCGTTTGCCTGAAAGGCCCCATGAACAAAGAGGATTCTTCTTCTGAAAAAGGGCTGTTTTCAAGAGAAATCCAAACAACTCCCCTTTTTCAGAAGAAGAATCCTCTTTGTTCATGATGTCGCTTATGCGACATAAACGCAGCCTACCACTTTGTCGAACAAGGCTAGAG
>JAJACO010000118.1 GCA_022601475.1 Chlamydiales bacterium | reverse complement strand
CTAGATGTTCTACTTGGATTGCTTGATAAGCCATCCTCTGATCCTCATTTGATCACAGAACTTTATTTTCCTCTATTAGTTCTGGTACAAAAGTTATCTTTGAAAGAAGGCCAACTGGGGATTACTTTGACTAAAGATCAAGAGATTGTAGAGCGCATCAGGGAAGCTGCGCTGAAATTTCAAAAAAGTAGGGGAGATCACCCCTATCTGGATGAAATTCTTAAAGTGGCTGCTGGGCACAATCTGGATCAAAAAAATATTTTACCGAATCATCTAGAAGTGATTAGCAATCTCAACAAGCTCTATCCAGAAAGCTTTGGAGACTTCACGATTAGCGACAGTTAGATGCGTTGAGTCGGTGCCCATTGAGCGCGTTCCAGTAAGTTGTGAGAACAGATCCATCTGGATTTTGAACGGCAATACTATATACAGGCAAAAAAACTTCTTGTGTGCGGCGGATCGCATAGTCATTGCCAAAAGCAATTTCAGAGAGCTTTTTGACCTGGGAAGCTGTGTATCTCCCCTTCACTTTATTGGTATATTTAGTCGGTTGAGAAACGAGTGTTTGTTCAATCTTTGTTGCAGGCAAGCTTTGGATGCGAGGGTTTTGAAAGTGGAGTCGAAAACGGTTACCACTTGCGACAATCAATTTTTTTTCGCGACAGCTATCCACCCACTCATCCACTGTATCAGAATCCACTTTGAAGCGTTGATAGAGTTTTTCACGATCGATGGATCCTCCGTTGTCCACAATGGTTTTAAGCACCTTAAAGTCATTTTTATTCGCTTTTGAGATCAAGCAATCTTCAAAGCCGTGTGTTTTTTCCCACGTGGAACTATCGATCACCATTTCTCCATCGCTCAGCCCCCAGAGAAGGCTACTTTCGCTTGTGGACGTTTGATCTTTAGAATATTTTACATCCATTAAAAGGTAGGGATGGAACATAAGTTTTGGTTCTAAATAGCTATATCCGGAGCTCTTTAGAAGCTGCTCTTTGTATGTGTGCATGATTTCTTCTGCAGTGAAACGAATTTCAAGGGTTTGAAACTCGCTGGAGTTAAGAGCTGTGCAGACAGTAGAGTTAAGAGCCATGCGGACAGCTTTGCGAACGGGGGTGACATTTTCCCAAGTGTACCAACCTCCAAATCCAAGGCTTGCAAGTGTGATTAATGAAAGGATAAGTCGCATTTTATCGCACTATAGCAGGCGGTGATATTTCGTGCATTAAGTCTGTAAGTCCTTTTTTCAAAGATGTTTGTGGATTGATATTGAGGGCGTAAAGGAGTTTTTTTGGATCTCCCTGCGAAGAGAGCACCTCTAATGGACGTGCTGGGGCCCACTGTTTTTGTACTTCTAACTGAGCTATTTGTCCCATTAGATCGATCAAATCGAGCAAGGAGGTAGAGGTGCCGGTGCAGAGATTGTAGAGAGAGGCTTTTTGCTTGGTGGTTTCCATCCCTTTGAGGAGGATTTCTGCGACATCTTTGACATACACAAAGTCTCGGCTTTGCTTTCCATCTCCAAAGAGCGTGATGGGCTGTCTTTTGAGGATCTTTTCCGCAAAAATGGAGATAACACCAGAGTAGGGTGAATTTGGATTTTGGCGAGGTCCATAGATATTAAAGAGTCGAAATCCTGTTGAGGGAGTTTTTGTCGTGTGCCAAGCGATTTTAGCGTTGAGTTCGTTGGAGAATTTGTCTACAGCGTAGGGCGAAAGAGGGCGAGGGAGATGGGTTTCTTGAAGAGGAAGCTCGGTGTTATCACCATAAACAGCCGCGGATGAGGTATAAACAAGAGGAATGCCTTGTAAGTGCTCCAATAAAGAGACGGTTCCCCCACTGTTGATTAGATGGTTTTTGTGCCAGTTTTGGATGGAATCCACAACAGAGGTTTTGGCAGCTAAGTGGAATACCCCTTCAATGCCCTTAAGCGTCTTTGCCCACTGCGAAGAGTCTGTGATAGAGCCTTGAATTACCTCTACCTCGGCAGGAGGTTTTTTTTGGATGGGATTGGAAAAATCGTCTAAAATGCGGACCGCATGTCCTTTTTTGAGGAGTAAATCGATTAGGTGGGAACCGATAAACCCACAACCGCCTGTTATTAAATATTTTACCATTTTTTTATCTCTATTTGACAGTAACGTAGCTCACCGATTATGATGCATGATCATCTTTTTTTGGAGTCTTAAATGCGTTTACGCTCACTGTTGCTCACATTTTTCTTGGTTCCTGTCGCTCTTTTTGGAGGATATAGTCATTTAAGTGACCGGTGGTCGCCTGAAAAGTATTTCCCAAACACATCTGTTCAAGAGCACTACGATCTTGCTTACCAAGAAATGTATCAAAATCATTGGGATATCGCTCTCAACAATTTTATGGTTGTCGTCTACCATTTTAGTGATTCTCCATTTTATGCCGACTCGGTCTTGTATGCGGGGATTTGTCATTTTTTTAAGGCTAATTTTGAGTTGGCTAATCGCCAGTTCGACAAGTATTTATCTCTTCCTGGTAAACTCAAGCATTTTGAAAAAGCTTTTGATTTCAAGCTTGAGATCGCAAACTACTACGCTCAAGGGCGCAACAAGCATTTGTTTGGGTTGGCAAAAATGCCCAAGCTCTCGTCCGGAAAAGCAAGCGCTCTTGCACTTTATGAGGAAATTATCGCAGCGTTGCCTGGCAAAGAAATTGCTGCAAAAGCGCTTTTTGGTCAGGCAAAGGTTTTGCGAGACAAAAAAGAGTATAAAGAGAGTATTGAATCTCTACAGAATCTCGCTAGGCGTTTTCCTCGGCACGAGCTTTCAGCTGAGAGCTATTTGCAAATTTCAGATATCTATCTAGAACAGAGCCGTATCGAGTCTCAAAACCCTGACTTACTTCCGTTAGCTCAGGTGAATATTCAACGCTTTTCTAAAAGTTTTCCCGCAGATGAGCGCATTGATCGAGCGTATGACAATCTCTTGGGGATGAAGGCTGTTTATGCCAACAGTTTGTATACAACAGGGCGTTTTTATGAACGAAAGAAAAAGCCTCAAGCTTCTGCAATCTACTATCAAGATACGATCCAAAAATACCCTGAAACCGATGCGGCTCGCAAAAGTCAAGAGAGACTCGCCCTGATGGATCTCAATGAAGAGCAAGTGATTGTATCTCAAAAATAAGCGTGCAAATGAAGCTTTTTCTGATCACCTGCTTACTTTGTTTGGGATGTTCATCCTGCGGCTACCGGTTTGGAAGAGGCGCTATTGTAGGCCCATATAGCTCTGTCTGTATTCCATATGTGGAGGGAGATGACCGAGGGATAATGACAACAAGCTTGATTCGTGCGATGGCTACACGCGGCTGTTTGGCGTATCGCTCATCGGGCGCTGATTTGGTCTTAAATGTGTGTCTTTCTGCCCCTGCTGATACAAATATTGGCTTTGCCTATGCGCCTAAAAATGAAACCGATTTTACAAATGTTGTCGTTTCTCAAGAGGCCCGTTTAGAAATCACTGCAAAGGTCACTTTGGTGGATCGAGCAACGTGCGCATGTGTTTTGGGCCCTCTTTCTCTTTCAACTTTTATCGATTATGATTTTGAGCCCGATCTTGGGAACGTGGATTTCCATGATTTTTCTTTGGGGCAGCTTGAAATGCATAACTTGGCACAAGATGCCGCCTTTCCTCCTCTTTACGACCTTTTGGCCCAAAAGATTGTGGACTACGTCTGCAACAGTTGGTAAACTAAAAATTATATGGATAAGTTTGATGCAAACCTAACAGCTCTTGATGAGATGATGCTCCATTTGCGTCGTGAGGCTAAGAAGTTTAATCTCGATGAGAAAACGATCTATAAAATGGAACTCGCTTGTGAGGAGGCGATCGTGAATATCATTTCTTATGCCTACCCTAAGAAAAAGGGTCAACTTGCGCTCGAATGTGAGCAGAAAGGGTGCCGTTTTGAGATTACGATTCGAGATTGGGGGGTGCCGTTTAATCCGATAGATGTAGAAATAAACCCGCAAGTGGATGCCCCTATAGATGAGAGGCATATTGGAGGTTTGGGCATCTATTTATTGCGCAAGGTAATTGATGAGGTGAGTTATCATCGAGAAGGGGATGAGAATGTTCTCCGACTGGTCTATACTCATTGGGATTGAGTTATAGCCAAAATCACTTAAATTAGTTATAGCACCAACCTATTTAATCAACGCGAAGAAGCAAAGACGCCAAGAAAAAATAAATCTTTGATTATATGAGACTTGAACACATTTGTCTTTGCGCCTCAGCGCCTTTGCTTCGATAAAGCAACCATTTTTCTGTAAATTCCAAAATCCTTCATTTTTTTGATGAGGCAATTTTATCAATGTAAATTTAAACCACTATAACTAATTTAAATGATTTTGGATATATGCAACGATCTCAGGTTAAGTTATATCGGTTCATTTCTTCCTCATTCTCCTCGATCTGCTCTAAGAACTTTTCTAAGATCCTTAAAACTAAGTTGGAATGATTGTAAATTCCCGTTGTCGTAAACACCATTTCAAGTTTGGAGTTCATTTTTTCTGCTAAAGCAATCAACGTAATGGTTGTAGGCGTTTGTTCCATCATCTTGGGGACGATCCAAACAACAAATTTTTGGTTAAAAAGGGTGAGTTTTTCTGAAGATTCCACAACGTAGAAGTTGTGCGCCAACATAGAGTCTTGATTTTCAATCTCTTCATCACAGCTAAGCAAGCCAAGTTCTTGAAGTAGGGGAAGATCGATCTCCACGATTCCATCTGGAGCAAAGCTTTTGAGATCAGTCATATACTTTTTGTAATCAACTTCTAAACTTTCTGGATCCATCATAGACAAAAGTATCCTCCCTCTGGAGTCTATTTTAGAGTGTTTTTACTTGTTTTGTCAAATTTTTTTTTAAAAATTTGTTCTGCCTGGCAGAAAAACTTCCGGGAGGCTAGAGTGTTTTCATGTTCAAAAATCACAGCTTTAAACTCTTTATTTTTCTTTGGCTTTGGTTGCCTCTATCTGCACAACCTCTGGATCTCTCTGTCGGAGGTGAAGGGGCGCTTTTGATGAATGCCAAAACAGGAAAAATCCTTTTTGAGAAAAATGGATATAGCCAAGCTTTCCCTGCAAGTACGACTAAGATTGCAACAGCTCTGATCTGCCTTCAAGAATGTCGAGAAGATTTACAGTCGCTTGTTAAGGTGAAGCAAGACTCTGTTGCTACCATTACTCCACAAGTGAAGAGACAATCAAATTATCGAAGTCCCGCCCATTGGTTGGAAACCGATGGAGTGCATATTGGGTTAAAGATCAATGAAGAGATGCCTTTTTATGATCTATTAAATGCACTATTAATCGCTTCTGCAAATGATGCTGCAAATGTACTCGCAACCTATGTGAGTGGAACGGTTCCACTTTTTATGGATAGAGTGAACGCGTATTTAAAAGAGATCGGTTGCAAGAATACGCATTTTAAAAACCCCCATGGGCTTCATCATCCCGAGCATGTCTCCACTCCTTATGATTTAGCGCTCATGGCAAAGGAGGGGTTGAAAGATCCCATTTTTAGCAAAATTGTTTCTACTGTTCGATACACAGCGGCCCAAACAAATTTGGAGGAGAAGCGCACCTTTATTCAGGGTAATGCTCTTTTAAAAAATCAAGCGCACTACTCTAAGGCCATTGGGGTGAAAACGGGGTACCACCAAGCTGCAGGTAAAAATTTAGTGGCGGCCGCACAAAATGGAGAGAGAGTGTTAATTGCAGTGGCTCTCGGTTATAGGGGAGATCGCGCCGAGTTGTATCGAGATGTGACTCGGATGTTTGAAACAGCTTTTGCAGAGCCTCTCATGCGACGTAATTTATTGACAAAGGGGCCCCAGGATATTTCAACGAAGGTTTCGGGAGGGCGAGGGCGGCTCAAAACCCTTCTTAAAAGCGACCTCTGTTACGATTTTTATCCCTCGGAGGAGGTGCCGGTCACTGTTAAGGTGAATTGGAAACATTTGGATCTACCTGTGTTAGAAGGCACTCATGTGGGAGCACTCCAGATTGTGGATGAGAATGGAACGCTTTTGCAGCAAACATCTCTTTTTGCAGCAGCTAGATTAAACTCTACGCTATTTTATAAGTTAACGCACCTATCTGAAGGCAAGCACAAGGGTAGAAAAGTGGTTTTTATGCTGTGTGCAGGTGTGTTTATGCTCGGTTTATGGAAACTACGTCCTAGACCGCGGTGAGTGTCGCTGCAAAAAAACCGTCCATTGATCCAATTGTTGGCAAAGAGACAAACGGTTCTTTGCAGAGTTTTAGATTGTACTTTTTGATGAAGAGAGCGATTTGCTGTTGGTTTTCTTCCTGCAAAACAGAGCAGGTGGCGTAGATGATTTTTCCACCTGGCTTCAGGTAGCTTAGGCTTTTTTCAAAAATTGTTCTTTGTTGATCTAGTAAGTGGTCAAGTGTCTCTTTTGAGAATCTCCATTTTTGATCGGGATGACGACGGTAAGTCCCCGTGCCTGAGCAGGGGGCATCAACGAGCACCCAATCCATTTTTTGCTTCAGCTTGTCAAGACCCGTGTGCCCCTCTGGCAGAAGCTGAATGTTTTGGATGCCTGCCCGTTTAAGGCGCTTTCTTGCCTGTTCTAGGATATGGGGGCGGACATCATGAAGATAGATCTGTCCTTGGTTGTTTAAGGTGTGCGCAAAGGCGAGAGTTTTGCCACCAGCTCCAGCGCAGTAATCAAGGACATGCTCTGCTGGTTTTGCCTGGACAAGAGAGGCGACAAGCTGACTCGCTTCGTCTTGGATTTCAAAAAGACCCTCTTTAAATTCTGGGGTCGCAAACAAGGGGGTGCGTTTTGTGAAATGGATACCCCAAGGCGATCTTGAGGTTGGAATCACTTGAAACTCTGGTTTCCATAGATTTAAGAGCTGCTCGCGCGTGGTTTTGAGTGGATTGATGCGCACAGTGATAGGCGCTTCTGTATTGCACGCCTGGCAGATTTCGATGGTCTTTTTTTCGCCGTAGTGATTCAGTAGAAGAGTAAAAAGCTCTTGTGGGCACCCGAGACGGATATGAAGAGGAATGGTGTTTACGGAAAGATAATTTGAGGGCTGAAAGCTGCGAAAGATAGAGTAGCGGTTTTCCCAAGTGGGATTTTGGCCGACCAGATGGTCAATGAGGTTTTTCCACCGTGTCATTCCAAAAACAGCACTGTTAATCAGTTGTCGATCTTTAGATCCAAGTGCCTTGTTAGCTCGAAAGTATTGACTTAGAAACAAGTCAAGCGGTAAATATTGATTTTCAAACCGCCTGAGAAGTTGAAAGAGGTGGTGTTCCGGAAAAGAAACTCTCATTATATCCTTTATTTTTATAGGTATAAATGATACTTCAAACATAAGTTATATGCAAGAAGGGGTTGCGATGGAAAATTCATGTTGCGAGGGAGAAAAAAAGATGCCGGGAGCGGGTCCTTTTTTTGGCCGTCTTTTAATTAGTTTAATTTTTATTTTGGCCGGAATTGGCAAGATCATCGATTTTCAGGGGGCGAGTGACATGCTCAGAAGTTTGGGTGTTCAGGGAGCTGAAGCGTACATTTTAATCGGTCTTTTGATGGAGCTTGTTGGAGGTTTGTTATTGCTGCTTGGATGGCACACAAAGCTTGGGATTTATCTTTTGATGATCTTTCTTTTTCCAACAACTTTGCTTTTTCATAGTTTTTGGCAAGATCAAGGAGCGGAGATGGCATTGCAATTTTCTATCTTCTTAAAGAATTTGACGATTTATGGGGGTCTTTTAGCCTTTTTAAGCTATGGGCCGGGTAGATGGAGTGTGGATGCGTGCCGCTCTTCTAAATAGAACAAATTTTTATGCTTTTGGCTTCTTAGCTCTCTCTTTGGGGATTGTTGGTTTAGCTCAACCTGATTGGAGCGTTTGGGCGTGTGTGCTCGCCTCCTCCATTGGGTATGCGTTGTTTTGGAAGGGGATGCTTTTTTTTAGCTCCAAAATAGGGCGTTTTGTGCTCGCAACAGTGTGGTTTGCGCTCGTTGAAGCTTTTCATTTAAATTGGTTTATGGCCGACAGATATGTGGGGGGATTTATTTATGCTTTTTTACCTCTTCTATTTCTCGGTCTAGGTTTGCAGTTTGGTTTGGTCAGTCTTTTGATTAAACATCCCCGTCAGATGAGTTTGGGACGTATATTGGGTGTGTGTGGTGGGTGGACGCTGTTAGAATGGTCTCGTTTGTTTTTGTTATCGGGGTTTTCGTGGGATCCAATTGGATTGGCATTGAGCGGATCAGAGGTGAGTTTACAATTTGCCTCGCTTTTCGGAGTGTACGGGCTGGGTTTTTGGATCGTATTGACAAATCTTTTGGGACTACGTTTGCTCGCTTTTCCGACCGTTTCTTCTGGTAGTGTGTGGTTGGTTGTGATGAGTTTCCCCTATCTTTTTGGAGTGTTTCATCTATTTGTGCATTCAAAGGCGATGGAAAAGGATGTATCAGAGCCTGTGCACGCTCTTTTAGTTCAGAATGCACTGATCCCTGAGCAAAAGTTTCAGATTGAGGGGTCGCAACCTTTCACTCCTTTTGAGCAGTGGAGGCGCATGGTAGAAATGCTCGCTCCTTATCAAGGACTCAAAACAGATTTGGTGGTTTTTTCGGAGGCGGTAGTTCCTTATGGAACATGGTATCCTCTTTATTCAGTAGAGAGTATCAAACCTGTATTTGAGCATTTTTTAGGCAAAGGGCTTCCTGCGGCTACAAGGGAGTTTGAGGGCAATCAGTTTTGGGCGCAGGGGATTGCCAACACCTTTGATTCCGATTTGATTATTGGTTTGGAAGATATGGATTATAGCGAGCAAACGGGGAAATACACAGCATATAATGCAGCTTTTTTATTTCAGCCTTTTATGACGCGATTTCAAAGGTATGAAAAGCGGGTTTTAGTTCCGATGGGTGAGTACATTCCGTTCGAGTGGTGCAAAAAAATTCTTTCAAAGTATGGGATTGCGGATTCGTACACGCCAGGAAGAGGAGCCACTCTGTTTCAGGCCAAAGATATTTTAATAGGAACCTCCATTTGTTATGAAGAAACGTATGGATATCTTGTGAGAGAGTGTCGCAAAAATGGGGCAGAGCTATTAATCAATCTTTCCAATGATGTGTGGTATCCAAAGTCGCGGCTTCCGATTGTGCATTTTTATCATGGAAGAATGCGCGCTGTTGAATCTGGGGTGCCTCTTTTGCGGTGTTGTAATACGGGAGTGACCTGCGGGGTGGATGCCTTAGGAAGGGTCGTGGACAGCTTGGAGTATGAATCAAAATCCAGCAATGGGGCTCCAGGCGTGTTGGCCGTTGCCTTGCCGCGGTATCATTACTCAACTTTTTATACTCAGTATGGAGATCGTCCGATTGTTTATAGTTCGGCATTGTTTTTTTGTTGGGTATTAGCGACTTCAGTGCTAAAAAGAAAGAGATTTATGTTGAAGGAGTTAGGAATTTCCCTCTTGCGTAAAAACTAAGCCTTAGGTACATTCAACTCCCTATTTTTTGATCGTTTATAGTGAACGCCTAATGAAAACACGTCCTCAAAGGACTCTTAAACACCAAGTTTCCTATTCTGGTATTGGCATCCATACCGGCAAAGAGGTGACCCTCAATTTTTGCCCGGCAAAAGCTCACAGCGGCATTGTTTTTCAGCGTTTGGATCTACCCGATCAGCCCACCGTTTCTGCGACTGTAGAGAATGTTGTGGATACCTCGCGCAGCACAAAAATTGGAAATGCGCAGTGTTCGGTACAAACTATTGAACATGTGCTCGCAGCTTTAAACGCGTATCAAGTTGATAATGTGTGTGTGCAGGTCTCTGAGGGAGAGCCACCGATTGGAGATGGAAGTTCGCAAACATTTGTGGAGTTGATAGAAAAAGCTGAAGTTGTTGAGCTTAAAGAGAAAACAAATATTTTAACGTTAGAAAAACCTATTCATTTTTCTCACGGCCAAACACACCTTGTTGCGCTCCCCTCTGACACCTTTCAGATTAGTTACACCTTGCATTATCCCGATACCCCTCTGATTAAAAGTCAGTATCTCTCGTTAGAGATTACACCCACAAGTTTCAAAGAAAAAATCGCCCCTTGCCGCACCTTTGCTCTTTATGAAGAGATCAACTATTTGATCGAGCATGGTCTAATTAAGGGGGGGAGTTTAGAAAATGCGGTTGTGATAAAAGACGATGTAGTTTTAAGTAAGGATGGTCTTCGATTTCCAGACGAAATGGTAAGACATAAAATTTTAGATTTATTAGGAGATCTTAGCTTGGTTGGACGTCCCTTTTTGGCGCATATCATTGCGATTCGCTCAGGACATTCGGCTAACGTAGCTTTGGGAAGAGAACTAATAAAGTATTTTTTGTAAGGAAGAGCCTATGAGTGAAATTGACAAGCCTTCACTATTTGATATTAAAAAGATTTGTGAAATATTGCCGCATCGCTATCCATTTCTTTTGGTTGATAAGATCTTAGAAATAGATTTAGATAAGCCCTCTATTTTGGGTCAGAAAAATGTGACATTTAATGAAGCATTTTTTCAGGGACATTTTCCCGACGCTCCCATCATGCCGGGTGTTTTAATCTTAGAAGCATTAGCCCAAACAGGTGGCATTTTGGTTCATGAGAAGGGATTTACCGACAAAATTGCGCTGTTTTTAAGCGTGTATCATGCTAAGTTTCGTAGTCCCGTGAAACCGGGGGATATTTTACATCTCTATGCCGAAGGGACAGTGATTAGCAGTAAAGGTGGGCGTGTGAAGACAAAAGCCATGGTGGGGTCAAAGGTGGCCGTAGAAGCAGAACTTGGTTTTGCGCTTGTCAAAAAAGAACAAATATAAGACTTAAGGGAACTATGACAAAATCAAATATCCATCCTACAGCGATCATCGAATCGGGTGCTGAAATTGGGGAAAATGTCACAATTGAGCCCTACGCCATTATCAAACGGTTTGTAAAAATCGAATCGGGTGCCACGATCAAATCACACGCTTATATTGATGGACATACTACGATTGGAAGCGGCTCTACTATTTGGCCTTCTGTGAGCATTGGGACAAAAACCCAAGATCGCAAGTACAGAGGAGAAAAAACGTACGTCATCATTGGCAAAAACACTGAAATTCGTGAATTTGCTACAATCAACTCCTCCACATCTGAAGGGGACACGGTCAAGGTTGGAGATAATTCATTAATTATGGCTTACTGCCATATCGCCCACAATTGTCAGATTGGAAATCACGTGATTATGAGTAACAACTCTCTTTTAGCAGGGCATGTTGTTGTAGAGGACTACGCTATTATTGGTGGGATGACACCTGTGCATCAATTCGCACGTATCGGCTGTCACGCCATGGTCGGGGGAATGAGTCGCGTTACACACGATATTCCTCCCTACACTGTAGGTGGGGGAATTCCTTACTGTTTAGGGGGTATCAATCGCATCGGCCTTAAGAGGCGACAATTTCCTTTTGAAACCCGCAAAGCATTAGCTGCGGCCTTTCGTTTAGTGTATCGCTCAAAATTGCATCTAGATGAAGCTTTAGCAAGAATAGAAGCTGAGATAGAACTTTTGCCAGAAGTGTTGCACTTCATTCAATTTTGTCGCGACACTAAGCGGGGATTGATTGGAATGCAAGGCATTCATCGGGGAATTTCAAACAAGCGTCCCATCTCTGTGAGTACAGAAGAGTACGACTCTCCTGAAGAGATGCTCCTTGAGATGGGTTCCTATTAATCTGGTATTCATGCAATGCGCATTGTTTTTTTTGGAACTCCAAAGTTTGCACAAACAATATTAGACTATCTTCTTGAAAAGGGAGTGGAGATCGTTGCTGTAATTTCTCGTCCAGACAAACCGCGCGGACGCTCAAAAAAGCTTATTTCTTCTCCTGTCAAAGAACTGGCTCTTTCGAAATCTCTGCCCATTTATCAACCAACAAAAGCCTCAGATCCTGATTTTGCAGATTTTTTAAGATCCCTAAATGCCGATCTTTTCGTAGTAGCGGCTTATGCAGAAATTCTTCGGCAGAATATTTTAGATATTCCCAAGCTTGGCTGCATCAATGTGCACGCTAGCATTCTTCCTAAGTTTCGCGGTGCGGCTCCGATCCAGCGTGCGATCATGGAAGGAGAGAGCGTATCGGGAGTGACGATCATGAAAATGGCTCTAAAGATGGATGCGGGAGATATTTTAGCCATTGCAAAGACATCCATTACGCCAGAGATGACAGCGGGTGAGCTCACAGAGATTTTAGCTGACCTTGGAAAGGTGGCTTTAATGGATGTGATCAAGGATCTTGAAGAGGGAAGAATGGAGGGAACACAGCAAGATCCAACTCAGGTCACTTTTGCTGGGAAATTAACGCTAGAAGACGGACTGATTAACTGGGCAAGAGCGTGCGAGGTGGTGCATAATCACGTGAGAGGAGTCACCCCCAAGCCAGGGGCTTGGTGCTGGATTACGGTGAAAGGAGAGAAAAAACGATTGCTCATTAAAAGAGCGTGCTCTGCTGAAAATGTGCGGGGCAAGCCGGGAGAAATTGTTTCTGAAAATAGCAATGAACTTGTTGTAGCGTGTGCATCGGGTGGAATTCGCTTGCTAGAAGTTCAGTTAGAGGGAAAAAAACGGATGGCTATAAAAGCTTTTTTGCAAGGAAACTCCCTTCAGGATCTTTGTTTTGGTCTATCGAACTGATCTTGAACAACCCTACGCTTTTTGTTGCAAATTTGTGCAAAGACCTGCAGCTCAACATAAATTATTAAAGGTTTTTGATTCTCTACTAGATACCTTTGGAGAGATAGCAGATGCATGTAATGCTTCTTCCTGCACTCTTCAAACAATCACTGACTCTCGTATCTATGCAGGGGTGAGCGGCAGCGTTTTGAGCATTACACACACTTTTTTTCGAGTGATTCCAGGTTTAGTCTATTCTCTTAGATTGTTATGGAATTTAGGGCGCGGGTGGGTGTCTCAAAAAGAAGTCCCTCTCAATCAGTTTACTTCGTTGCAGCGTCTGAAGTACAATGAAATTGCGAAGGGAGATTTAGAAATTGGATTGAGTTTGGCTGCAACACTCTTTCATCTTCTTTCAGGCATCTCTTCTACATTTTCATATTGCGTGTATAGGCCGATTGTATTTGCCGAAACCTTTGGAAAAATGCAGCTGGGTTCTGCTGCATATTCTCTTGGGCAGGCGTGTTCGGTTTTTATGGTTGTTAAGCAGGCAGCGGCCTGTTTGGGACACGCCTTTGTGATGGGATATCAATACGTTTCTTCTAATAGGGCGCTTTATGAAGGAGCAAATTTCCAAGATGTTCAGCAAAATTTCGTAAAAGAATTTTTGATATCCGCACTCTCCTTATTAGAACGTTTTTTGCTTTTGATTTTTGAATGCTCGAAATGGATTCAAACTCCTCTTCCTCCTTGGTTTCGTCTCCCGATTACTCTGAGTGCTGCCGGTATCGGATTATATCGCACATGGCTGACAACGTAAACAGACATAGTGTTTAAAATTTTAAGTTACAGTTACTTCTGGTTGATAGATTCTTTACATTTACTCTAAAAATTG
>JAJACO010000117.1 GCA_022601475.1 Chlamydiales bacterium | reverse complement strand
TATAATCTAAAAAAGTTAGCGACGTGCTAATAGAGAATTTTTGGGGATTTTTGTCCAGGCCACTTTAGTGGCCGGCAGTTGGGGGATCTCGAGCGAAGATAGTACATATGGTACAGAGAGCGAGAGATCTTTCAAATGGGAAAAAAGGTTCCAAAACGATACTAGGCTTGAGTTGTTCAATGGTCTTATTCTTGTAATCTAAAAATACCTACAAGACGCAGTGCATTTAACATCGCACTTTTGCGCTGCGCTAATAAATCTTGCCTCTTTTTCAGGATTGCGCACTCACGCACCCCCTCACCAAATATCTCCCATGATTTCATGATACACTCAAATAAATGCGTCAGATAGAGCATATAAACTGCTAAATAGTAATTATTTGATCTCAAAAAATTCTGAGAGCCTCCGTACTCCGAAATAGCTGGCTGTATTTTCATTCCTCCCTCCTTATTCAATTCTTATTTTACATTATCTTTAAGCTTTTGTCAAGTTTTAAATACCTGTTTTTAAAAGCTGTACACAAAAACCAGCACTCATAAGCAAAGAGTGCTAAAAAAACTTGACCCTAGAGAACTCTGTGCATATAATAGGTGGCAATGAAGACTCAAAATACAAAAAAACAGGCGCGCGAATTCAATGTTTTAATGGGAGTGATCAAGCTCTACATTGAGACAGGCAAGCCTATTGGCTCGCACACTCTCAAGGAGCATGGTTTTCAAGCTCTTAGCTCTGCAACGATTCGTAATTATTTTGCGAAGCTTGAAAAACAGGGGTACTTGCGCCAGCCGCACTCCTCTGGGGGGCGTATTCCTACGCAGGATGCACTTAAACTCTACGCGAATGAGGCGCTAGAGGTTCTCAACCGCCCCCTTGGCGACAAGGAGAGACCTCATAAACTCGAGATTCATGAGTCGCGCAATTTAATGCGCTACCTGCAAAATTGCGCCGAAAAATTAAGTGAGCTCACCGGCTACGCCTCCTTTCTCTCTTCTGTTCGTTTCGATCACGATTTTATTTTGGATATCAAACTTGTTGGCATAGATAACGAGCGCATTTTAGCTGTGTTAGTGACCGATTTTGGACAGGTTTTAACAGAAGTGCTCACTTTGCATCAAAAGCTTAGCTCCTTTGCCCTTAAACGGATCGAATCGCATTTACAGTGGCGCATCAAGGGGGGTAAACCGCCAGAAAACCTCTCCGAAGAAGAGAATGATTTTGCCCAATCCATCTACAATGAGATCATGGTACGCTATCTTGTTCGCTACTCCAACTTCAGCGACGAAGATATTTTTCGCACAGGTTTTTCTAAGCTTTTAGCCTATCCTGAATTTAATGACCCGGTTGCTCTTACAACAAGTCTCTCCCTGTTTGAAAACACCTCCAAAACGCGTCTTTTGCTCAACGATTGTATGCTTAGTGGACATCTGCGGTATTGGATTGGCAATGACCTCTCCCCTTACGCCTCGTCAGCTCAAGGGTGTTCTGTCATCGCCATCCCTTATCAGATTGGGCAGACACGTGCGGGAGCTATTGGAATTTTAGGGCCGTGTCGCATGCCGTATCCAGAACTATTTGCCCACCTTAAGCATTTTTCCGATTCGATCTCAAAATCCCTGACAAAAAGTCTGTTAAAGTTCAAACTCTCCTTCCGCCAGCCCCGCACAGCTTCTCCTTATTTGAAAGATCAAGAGCGGGTGATTGTGGATCAAACTACTCAAAAACTCTTAGAAATTAAGGACCCCCCAAAATGACAGAAGAACAAGAAGAGACACCTCTAGAAGAAGAGGTGCCTGAAAATGAAGTTGAAATACTTAAGCAAAACTTAAAAGAGTGCCAAGAAAAATACTTGCTCGTACTTGCTGAATCTGAAAATGCACGCAAACGGATGCAAAAAGAGCGACAAGAGATGACCAAATACGGGATCGAAAACGTTTTAGCGGATTTTCTACACCCTTTAGACAGTTTTGAAAAAGCTCTGCAATTTGCAGAAAGCATGTCCGATGAGATTAAAAACTGGGCAATGGGCTTTGAGATGCTCCTTGGGCAGTTTAAGCAAATTTTAAGCACCCACGGAGTAGAAGAATATCACAGCGTAGGTAAGCCATTCGACCCACACATGCATGAAGCTGTAGAGACAGTCGAGTCTTCTGAGTACGCTCCCGGTATCATTGTCGAGGAGTATGTAAGAGGCTACAAAGTGGGTGATCGACCAATCCGAGTCGCTAGAGTAAAGGTCGCTAAAGAATTAAAAGAAGAAGAAACATCTAAAGAAGAAGGAAAACAAAATGACTAAAAAAGGTAAAATTATCGGGATCGACCTAGGAACCACAAATTCTTGTGTCGCTGTAATGGAGGGAGGCCAAGCAAAGGTGATCGCCTCCGCTGAGGGAACACGTACAACCCCATCTATTGTTGCTTTTAAGGGCGATGAAAGACTTGTAGGTGTACCTGCAAAAAGACAAGCGGTGACAAACCCCGAACACACCCTTAATTCAACAAAACGGTTCATCGGACGTAAATACGATGAGGTACAGTCTGAAATCAAAACAGTTCCCTTCAAGGTGGGTGCTAACGATAAGGGCGGGGTTATCTTTGAAGTAGATGGCAAGGCACTGACTCCAGAAGAAATTGGAGCTCAGATTTTGATTAAAATGAAAGAGACAGCTGAGGCGTATCTTGGCGAACCTGTTACAGAAGCTGTGATCACAGTGCCCGCTTATTTTAATGACTCTCAGAGAGCTTCTACGCGCGATGCGGGTTTAATTGCTGGCCTTGATGTAAAACGGATTATTCCAGAGCCTACAGCAGCAGCACTTGCATACGGTTTAGATAAGGGAGGCGATAGAAAAATCGCTGTTTTTGACCTCGGTGGTGGAACCTTTGATATTTCTATTCTAGAAATAGGCGAAGGAGTTTTTGAGGTTCTTGCAACGAATGGAGACACCCACTTAGGTGGAGACGATTTTGATATTGCGATCATCCACTGGATCTTAGATACATTTAAGTCTGAGCAAGGCATCGATCTAAGCCAAGATAAAATGGCTCTACAACGTTTGCGTGACGCAGCTGAAAAAGCTAAAATCGAGCTTTCAGGTGTAGCATCTACCGAAATCAACCAACCTTTTATCACAATGGATGCAACAGGTCCAAAACACCTCTCTTTAACCCTAACACGGGCTAAATTGGAGTCTCTCACAGCTTCACTTATAGAACGCACAAAAGGACCATGCATCAAAGCATTGAAAGATGCGAATCTCACAGCGGATCAGATTGATGAGGTGTTGCTTGTGGGTGGAATGACACGCATGCCAGCTGTGCAAGAAATTGTACAAAGCGTATTCCATAAAGAGCCACACAAAGGGGTCAACCCCGATGAAGTGGTCGCTTTAGGAGCTGCTATCCAAGGGGGAGTTCTAGGTGGAGATGTTAAAGATGTGCTCTTGCTCGATGTGATCCCTCTTACACTTGGAATTGAAACGCTCGGGGGTGTTTTAACACCGCTTGTAGAGCGCAATACCACGATTCCAACGCAGAAAAAACAAGTCTTCTCAACAGCAAGCGATAATCAACCTGCTGTAACCATTGTTGTTTTACAAGGAGAGCGGCCTATGGCACGTGATAACAAAGAGATTGGCCGTTTTGATCTCTCTGATATCCCACCCGGACCGCGCGGCACACCACAAATTGAGGTGGCCTTTGATATTGATGCCAATGGTATTTTGCACGTCTCGGCTAAAGATGTTGCTTCTGGTAAGGAGCAAAAAATCCGCATCGAGGCGCAATCCGGCCTTAAGGATGATGAGATTGAGCGCATGGTTAAAGATGCTGAACTTCACAAGGAAGAAGATCTTAAGCGAAAAGACGAAATCGAATTGCGCAATGAAGCGGATACATTGGCTTTCCGAGCTGAAAAAGCGCTTCAAGAGTACAAAGATAAGGTTCCTGCAGAGATTGCCAGTTCTATCCAATCAAAAATCGATGGGGTAAAAGAGGCTCTTAAAAATGGCACCGCTGAACAAATCCAAGCTGCAAAAGACGCACTTAACCAAGAGATGCAAAAGATTGGAGAGACAATGCAAGGAGCTGCTCAAGGAGCTGGTCCAATGCCTGGAGCTGAGGCTCAAGAATCTTCACAGCAAGAGGCTGAAAATGATATCGAAGAAGCTGAAGTTGAAGTGATCGACGAAAACGAAGAGAAAAAATAATCTCTTAAACATTCAGAGGGAAGCTCTTTCCCTCTGAATGCTTTTTTTTATAGCTTAAATGCAAAGTGATCATCAAAAGACCTGGTCACTTTTTCGGGATAAGAAGTGCGATTCACCTTTACATAGTTCTCTGCGGAGACATCCGGTTCTAAGAGCTTATACAAATCACTTTCTGGATCAAGATCCTTTCGCATTTTTTCACAATAAGAGTTATACGTCTCTCTCCACTCATGTTGCGAAGTCCCTTCTTCATAAAATGGAGAAGAAGTAGATTTAGCAATCACTCCAGGGAGTTTAAGTCCTCCTATCTCTCCTTTTCTACAAACACCGGAGCGAATCATATGATAAACAAAGGGCAAATAATAGGCTGTGGGATAAAGCTCGTTCTCCTCTTGGGTCAAAGCATCGGTAACACTTTGATTAATCCCATTTTTCTCAAGACGCTCTAAAAAACCTGGCAGGTAGTCTGGGAGTCCAATGCTTACCTCTTCTGCTAACTTAAAAAGACTATCCGCTACTGCTAAAACGTCCTCCTCAAGCCATGGTTTTGTTTCATGTACAGCTAACTCTTGATACAAATTTTTTACAAATGATTTATAATCTTTAGAAATCTTCATCCCTTTATAGCTTGAGTTTTCTTGTTTTTTTAGATTTAGCTCCTCAATATTTGCAGATTTTTCTTCTACATTCAATCTCTCCTCTTGCTCAAGATTCTTAAAATCCTGCAGATTATACAATTCATGCTCATTGAAAAGACCTGCACCTTGTTTTGTTGCATTAGCCGATTGCTTATTTTCTTGAACTAGCTTCTCTTCAGCACTTTCTGTTGAAGATTTTTTCCAAAATAACCTATTATTCAGATTCATAAAAAATCTTGATGCAGACGATTTAGATGATCTTTTTTTATCAAAAGAAGGCTTTTCCCCTAAGATAGCTGAGACCCCATTCTCAGAGGATTTTTCAGCGGGAATTATTGTTTTCTCTTTAAAAATCTCTTTTAATCCTAACTCAGTGTCATCTTGATCTAACAGGTTTTTAGGTTTTTTCTCTTTAAAAAGCTTCTCTAGTTCTAACTCAGTGTCATCTTGCTCTAAAAGATTTATAGATTTTTTCTCTTCCAAGGCTTTTGGTTTCTGACCTAAAGTTGTATAAAACAAACCCGCACTTACAGTCGTTAAAACCCCACCTATCCAAGGTGATGCATTGAAACCTACCGTTGCATCCCAATCTGCGAATAAATCCTCATGAACAATAGCGGAACCCGCAAGGGTGCCGACAACACATGCTCCTTTTTTTACATATTTAGCGACGACCTGCATATTTGTAGGAATGGGTTGATTAGAAACTTTTGTCATAAATACACCTGTAAAGAAATTAATTTTATTTAAAGATTTTATAAAACGAAGTTGTTAATTTCAAGGATATTTAATGTTATCTAAATAATTTTTTGTCAAAAAAAACACAAGCCTCACAAAGAGAATTGCCTGCGATGGCAATCGGACTAGCGCTTGACCAAATTTAAAAGTGGAAGACTTGGCAGATAGACTGCAGAATCATTCGATTCATCAGATAAGTGCAGCGGCAAGGTGCAAAAAAGTAACCTCAAGTCCCATATAATCAAAGATTTGTTGTTTTTCTTTTTGCGCCTTGCCGTCGAATTTAGTGTTTTGACATTCAAAAGCGGTTGTCCCTTATATCGTCATCATCAAAAACTAACTCAAGCCAATGCGCTTAAAATAAGCGCGTAAGATCTTGAAAAGTCAAAAACACCAACAAACCCATCAGCAAAACGACAAAAGGAATAATCAATCTTTCCATCGTTTTTGCTTTTAGCCGACGTCGCGTGATCAACTCCCAAAGCGATAAGCACACATATCCTCCGTCTAAAACGGGAATAGGAAGCAGATTAAGCACTCCAAGATTGACGCTGATCGCACCAATCCAAAAAAGAGCCTCTCCTAGGCCTGTGCGCCATCCATGATGAATCACCTGTACAATGCCCACAGGTCCACTGATCCATTTGGGATGCAAATACCCTGTCACAAGAGCGCGTAGTGTTTGCCATGTTTCTGTAAATACACTGCCAAACATGGTAACGGGACTCGGATTGTAATCCACTTGTCGATCTTGAAGATAAATACCAAGAAGATATTTTTCATAACTCGCATCTAAATAGTCGAGCGCCTTCACTCGCTTATCACGGTTCTTGATCTCTGCGATTTGCTTTTTTTGGCTCTCATATTCATTGTCCAGTCTTTCTTGTGCTTGTTTGGAGAGGTCAAACTGGTTGATTCTTTTGGGCTCCACTGGATTAAGCAGTGTAAATCGACCAAAACTTTGAATGGGATTTTCAGTGCCAATGTTCGCCGCAAGCGTGTCTATTGCAGAGGTGTCGATCGCTTTTTCAAATACTTGATCTTCTACCTTCCAAGAAACTTTGGTGTCAAGGGGGACATTCTGTTCTGCAATTAGTTGCACTTTATGAGATTGAAGCTGCTTTAGAATAGCAAACCCTTGAGTGATGGGCACTCCATCAACAGCCAAAATACGATCTCCCGGTTGTAACGAATCTGAGAGTGTCTTGGAATAGGAGTGTAGAGGGAAAGCGGCTCTTTTGCTCTCTTGATCGATAAACTCTAAAGGCGCTTCGATATATCCTTCACTGCTCACTACATAAGGCAGTATATAGAGGTCGCTAAAATTTGTTTTAATTTGTGTTTCATATTGCCAATCAATGAGTTCATTACGGAGATTAGGATGCAGAATAACGTCGTTTGTAAGCACTCTCGGTTGACGGGTCAAAAAGGTCTCTCCATCGCGCTTCACCGTTAAAAGAGCTTGATTATTGTTTAACACATAGCTGAGCTGATCCATTGAATAGAGATATTCTCCATCAGCCCATACGAGGCGGTCTTTATATTTAATCCCACTCGACTGCATGGGAGAACCTTCGGGCAGTGCATTCTCGGTTCCATCTGTCAATTTGTCATAAATCAAGTAACGCGCTCCGGATGCAATGCCTGTCGTTAAGATGCCATCTAAAGAGTTGGGAGCTGGATAGCTTTCGATCGAATAATCAAAGGGTTTTTGTGTTTGAGTCGTTTGATCGACGTGATACCCTTTTATCTCCACTTGCTTGCCTCCAAGCATGGAAGCGTAAAGAAGATCTTTTGTACTTGTATACGGTTTACCATTTAGGTGTGTGAGCACATCTCCAGGACGTAATCCCTCTGAATAAAGATCGGATTGTGGATCCACCCACCCTACAATTTGTGTGAACTCAGAAAAAGGTTTCTCTCTTCCTCCCATCGCCCAAACAGCGGTAAAAATAAGAAAGGCTAAGATGAAGTTAGCAAAAGGACCTGCAAGTGCAACAGCAATGCGCTTCCAGGGAGATTGTGCAAAAAAACCATTGGGGATTTCATGCGGTTCTATATAGGTGTCTTTATCTTTTTTAGTCAGCTCCATCCCTTTAATTTTGACATAGCCGCCAAAGGGGAGCCAACCTAGTTGCCAGTTGACGTTGTTAAGGCGCCATTTAAGAATGGGACGGCCAAAACCTATACTGAAAATCTCAACGATCATTCCTGTTTTTTTGGCGACAAAATAGTGTCCTAATTCATGTATAAAAACCAAAACTCCTAAAGCGGCTGCCGCTAGGACAAAGTAAAGTACTGTCATGCTGTTTTTGCCTCCAGGCGTGCTTCTTGATCTATAGATAAGATTTCTTCTAAAGAGTTGGCCGGAACCACTCGATGTGCTGATAAAAGTTTTTCTAACCGTTTAGCTATATCTTGCCAAGAGATCTCTTGTTTTAAAAATCTATCTACTAAAATTTCGTTGGCTGCATTGAGATAACAAGGAGAGCTCCCCCCTGTTTTCATCGAGTCAAAGGCCAATCCAAGTCCGGGGAATTTTTTTTCATCCGGAGAATAAAAATCAAACCGATTATTTTTACAAAAATCAAAGGGTTTAAAGAGCGATTTTTCCCGCTTAGGGTAACTTAGCGCATATTGTATGGGATAAACCATATCAGGTTCGCTAATCTGAGCGAGCAGTGAACCGTCTACAAATTCCACAAAACTGTGCACAAGACTCTGTGGATGGATCACAACCTCGATTTTTTCGGGGGGTTGATCAAAAAACCAACGCGCCTCGATCGCTTCAAGCCCCTTATTGAGGAGTGTTGAGCTGTCAATGGTCACTTTTTTACCCATTTTCCAATTGGGGTGAGCGAGCGCTTGCTCGAGATTAACAGAGCTCAATTGCTCGAGCGAGTGATCGCGAAAAGGGCCTCCAGAGGCCGTAAGGATGATTCTTTTTACCTCTTTTGGGTCGCGTCCCTCCAAGCATTGAAAAATCGCGCTGTGCTCACTATCGACAGGGATAAGAGGCACTTGGTGTTTTTTTGCTAACTTGTTAATCAAATCGCCTGCAGAAACAAGTACCTCTTTGCTCGCTAGTCCCACAGGCTTGCCAGCTTCAATTGCATCGATTGTGGGTTTAAGCGCACTTAAGCCCACAATCGCCATCAAAACATAATCTACAGAGGTGTGGTTGACAATTTCTTTGAGTCCCTCATCGCCTGTGACAATGTGAAGTGTTGGGAATTGTTTTTGCAACTCCAGCGCCTTCTCTTGTTTGTAGACACAGACAATCTCGGGTTTGAATTCAATAATTTGTTCGGCCAAAAGATCAATCTGAGAATGAGCTGCTAAAGCTGCAATGCTAAAAGAACTTGGAAGATGCCGAACAACCTTTAAAGTGCTCTCTCCAATCGAACCTGTGCTACCGAGTAGTGCAATTTTTTTCATGCAAATCCGAGGGTATATTAGAGGTAGAAGGATACCTTGATAAGGGCGAAATGTCAACCAACGCGTCAAGAGCGACTATCAGGACATAAAAAAAGCCTAAAACCATCACTACAATGCCGCTAGTAGAAAACCCAATTCCCGTCATGGTCAATAGATGACGCGAGAGCCCAACTCCAAGTACGGATGCCAATACCCCCAATCCTACAGCAACCCAAATAAGTGGCACCAAACGATTTGTGATCCGTCTTGCTGTTAAAGTTGGAAGCACTAAAAAAGCTAAAATCATAAGTACCCCCACCGCACGGAACGCTCCAATAGAGGTTGCAGAGGTTTGTACCATAAGCAAATAATTGAAAAATAGAGGAGAAAAGCCAAATGCTTTAGCCAGGTTTTGATCAAATGTTGTGATCTTAAATCCATGATATAAAAGAACAAAGAGGGTGATATTTATTCCTAAAATAGCTCCTACAACTTTGATATCTCCCCTTTGAAGTGCGTCAATATTTCCCATCACAAGCTCTGTTCCTAGGTGCATATTGCGCCCAAAAAGAGACAAAAGCACCACTCCAAGAGCAAAAAAAATGGAAAACACTAAACCCACACTCGCATCTTCTTGGAGCTTGATCACCCGTGTTAAAAACTCTGTCAAAAAAGTGGTGACTACACCTGTAATGAGAGCCGCAACCATCAGCACGGGAAGCGAAAGAGAATGACACACCAAAAAAGCAATCACAATACCAAGCAGGATCGTGTGAGAAAGGGCGTTGGCTAGCATTGTTTGCCGTCTTAATACCAAAAAAGTCCCCACAAGGGCGCCTGAGATCGAAACACACGCTAAAATCAAGATTTGCACCTCATCAGAAGCGAGTGCTTCGAATGGTAAATCCCCGCTTATAAAAGCCCAAATGCGCGAAAAAAAGACCCTGAAAAATCCAAAAAAACTTTGGTCTGAATATGGATTGAAATAATTAACCAAGATGCGTCGCCTCCTCATAAGAAGGAATGGGTTGGTCGTGAGGATCTTGAGTGGGGTTGTCCAATAGGTCTGTCAGACGTTTTTCAAGATCTGGGGAGAGGATGTGCTCCATCTCCTCTGCATTTTTGTGCACGAGATTCTCGTTTAGTCCAAGAGAATTCACAAGATACACCTCCCACAACCTGTGCAAACGCACAATACGCGCCCCTGACTGAACACCTTTTTGCGTTAAAGTGTAACATTTGCCTGTTTTTTGCAGTTTTTTTTGCCAAATGAGTCGAAAAAGCAAGCTGCGTAGATACACTTGAGAATAACCTTGTATTTTAGAAATCTCTGGATAGCAAATGCGCTCCTTTCCGCCATCGGTGAGGCGCCAGAGAGTTTTGAGCAAATTCTCTTGGATACAAACGGCTCGAAATTTTGCAATGCGCAGCCGGCGCACAAGATAGCCTCTTTTGGGAGCAAAAAACAGAGCATACAGAGCCAATAAACCGCTCGTAAGCACAATCATTGGCCCTGTAGGAACCATAGAAGACCCTTTAATTGTATTTGAGAGCACAACGGAGCTATATACTCCAAAAAAACCACTCGCTCCTCCAAATAATGCAGACAACACAAACATTTTACTCAATTTATTTGTGAATTGACGCGCAGCTGTTGCGGGGGCAACAAGCATCGCTGACATCAAAATCACGCCCACACACCGAATGCCCACAACAAGCGCCAAAACCACGATCAAAAATAGGGCAGGGTTTAAAAATTTTTTTGAGATTCCGCTTGTCTGCGCAAAATGCGGGTCAAATGAAAAAGCTAAAATTTCTTTATAGAAAAGGTAGATAAACCCCACAACGAGCAAAGCTAAAATTCCATAAATCCAGATATGCACATCTGTCATCGTAGCTGCCTGCCCATACAGATAAGATTGAATTTGCCGGTATAGGTTTGCATAAGAGGACTGAGCAAAGCTTGCAATTGTGACACCCACCCCAAAAAATAGAGCCAGAATAACACAAAGCGCTGAATCAGCCGAAACCTTCAGTTTTTTTTCCATTTTCTCAATCGCGAGAAAACCTAAGAGAGCTGAGATAAACGCTCCGCTCAAAATCAGAGGGCCTAAAAAAGCTTCTAATTTAAAAATACCCGCTAAAACAATTGCCAGTCCCACCCCAGGATAGGTCGCATGAGAAAGTGCCTCTCCTAATAAAGAGCGTTTTCTTACAAACACAAGCACCCCAACAAGGGCGGCTGCCATACACATCAACATCGAACCTATTGTTGGACCTCTTAAAATAGGGTCTGTAAAAAATTGTATAGGGTTCATGTAAAGACAAATCCACCAATTTTTTCTTGCGTAAGACGGGCCGCTTCATCGAGTAATAAAGATTCTTTTCCAAAAGTTCTCTGAATCATCTCGGGGGTAAACACATCGGATAGCGCGCCACACCCCACAAGCCGCTTATTTAATAAAATTGCCCAATCAAAGAGCTCTGGTACAGTTGCAAGATCGTGGTGCACAACAAAAATAGTCTTTCCTTCATCTCTCAGCGACTTGAGAATGGAGGTTATTGTCAATGCAGAAGCGACATCAATGCCTGCAAAAGGTTCATCCATCAGATACACATCCGCTTCTTGAATCAATGCTCGTGCCAAAAAGGCTCTTTGCGCCTGCCCTCCAGAAAGTTGACTGATTTGGCGATTGGCAAAGTCCTGAAGACCCACAAGCGCGATATACCGACGCGCTTTTTCGCGATCTTTTTTTGAAAGACGCCTAAATAACCCTTTTTTTCCATACCGTCCCATCAACACAAGATCAAAAACTGTCATTGGAAAATCCCAATCTACAGCTTCTCTTTGAGGGACATAAGAAATTTGTTTACGCATCTTCTTAAGAGGACGTCCCAAAAAAGACACACTCCCAGAAATCGGTTTAATCAAGCCTAACATCGCTTTTAAAAGCGTGCTCTTACCCGCTCCATTGGGACCAACAATAGCCACAAGCTTTCCCGCAGGAATTTCCATCGAAATATCCCATAAAACGGGTGTTTTTTCGTAATTCACAGAAAGCTCGTGGACACAAAGGGCTTTATTCATAAACAGAGCTCGCGTGCAATAACTTCGGCATTGTGTGTGATCATCTCCTCATAAGAATTTGCTTGCCCCATAGAATCTCCATATAAAACGGCCTCGCTTAAGTGAATCTCAAATCCACTGTGCTTGGCGGCATTTACAATTTTGCGTAGCGAGTCTTGAGAGACATTCGATTCAGGAAAAAGCACTTTCACTCCAAAAGTCTTGATATGAGAAACAATTTCAATCACATCACTCACACTCATTTGAACATCAGGGGCGAGTCCCTCAGGAGCACTGCTCCGCTTTTTCCAGTCGCTCTCATTAGAGTCTACAAAATAGCGACGTACAAAGTAATGAAAAGCATCATGGCTTGTCACTAAATATCTCCGCTCTTCCGGTACCTGCTGTAAAATAGTATAAATAGAAGCATCTAGATCTGAAAGTCTTTCTTTTAAACAGGTTGCATTAAATATAAACTCCTCGGCATGCAAAGGATCTTTTTGACAAAGCGCTTCCAAGATGGGATCTACTGTTAAAGCCCACAATGAAACATCCATCCACACATGCGGATCGCTCTGCCCATTCATGCTCAAAACTAACTCTGGACTGTTATTTACAATACAATCTGTCACCCCAATAGCCTTTTGATTATTCTCTAAGTTTTGGCGTAAGCTCAATCCATGTTCAAGACCCAATCCATTATAAAAGATGAGATCTGCACGCAAAAATTTCTCATCATCTCCTTTAACAAGCTCGTACGAATGAGGGTCTAGTTCTTTGCAAATCAAAGGCATTGAATCCACATGCTCTCCACCAATTTGCTTTACAAGATCGTCTATCATCTCGATTGTCGTCAAAATTTTTAACTTACCATTCTCTCGCTTCCATTGTTGATGAGCTCCCTGTTGAGGAGTGCAACCTAAAAAAACCGAAACCAAAATCAAACAACCTATGAATATTCTCATTATCGCTAGCCTCATGATACGTACCAAAACACAAGACTTTCTCATTCTTTGACTCATTTTTCAATTCTTTTTGATAGATTTGATTGCAAAAAATGGAAAAAATTTCGTAAATTATTTTTTTAAATAATACACT